>DASYUH010000086.1 GCA_036001465.1 Candidatus Polarisedimenticolia bacterium | reverse complement strand
CGACCGCACCAGAATCTTCGGGAACTTCTTGTTCAGCACCATCGTGATCGCCGACGTCAGCGTCGTCTTCCCGTGGTCCACGTGACCAATCGTCCCCACGTTCACGTGCGGCTTCGTCCTCTGAAATTTCTCTTTACCCATCTCGATCCTCCGATGACCGCGGACGCGTCCTCGCGGCCTCGTCCATCCTCATCGCGCCCGCGCCGGCGGGCCTCCGGGGCGCCCGAGCGCCCTTGATCGTCCGAAAGGTGGAGCCCACGACCGGGATTGAACCGGTGACCCCTTCCTTACCAAGGAAGTGCTCTACCACTGAGCCACGTGGGCCCGGGAATGAAGCGATGGAGCGGGAAACGGGATTCGAACCCGCGACCCTCAGCTTGGAAGGCTGATGCTCTACCCCTGAGCTACTCCCGCGTTGCCTGCGATCGGCTGGGGTGAAGATCCATCGCGCCACTGGCGCCTCGCCGCAGCCGCCGTCCCCCCGTCCAGTTCCTCTCGTGCCGCCTTGCCCTCGCGCCGTCCTCGCCGAGGCGCGCCCGATCTCCGCCACCCGATCTCCGTCCGACGCACCGCCAGGGTGGTGGGGAGAGGAGGATTCGAACCTCCGAAGCACTACGGCGGCAGATTTACAGTCTGCTCCCTTTGACCGCTCGGGAATCTCCCCACGGAAGCACCGCCGTCCGCGACCAGAACCGTTCCCTGAAACGGCGGCGTAGAAACACAAACGCCCGCTCCCGCGGGCTGGAGCTGGCGAAGGGATTTGAACCCCCGACCGGCTGATTACAAATCAGCTGCTCTACCCGCTGAGCTACGCCAGCTTGACAAACGCCGAATGGTAGCATGCATTTACACGGGCCGCAAGATGCCTGTCCTAAAATTCTATCGAGCCTCCTGCGGCCCGCTCCCGACCGGCCCGGCCCCCTTCCCGCGCCTCTGGCGCACCGCCTCGAACAGGACGACGCCGGCCGCCACCGCCAGGTTCAGCGACTCGACCCCCGCGGCCAGAGGGACCGACAGGACCACGTCACACGTCTCCCGGGCCAGCCGCCTCAGGCCGCGTCCCTCCCCCCCGAGGACCAGCGCCAGGGGAACGGTCAGGTCGAACGACGTCCAGGGAGTGGCCCCTTCCTGGTCCACACCGGCGACCCAGATATTCTTCTCCTTCATGGACTTGAGCAGAGCGACGATGTTGGTGACCCGGGCCACCGGCAGGCGCTCGGCGAGGCCGGCGGAGGCCTTGACGGCGACCGGAGTCAGGCCAGCCGCCCCGCGCTCGGGCAGGAACAGGCCGTCGGCCCCGGCAGCGGCGGCCGTCCTGATCACGGCCCCGAGGTTGCGGGGATCCTCGACTCCGTCGAGAACCACGAAGAGCGTCCGGGGACCGGCGGACGCCAAAAGCCCCTCGGCATCGGCGTAGGCCGCGCCGGCCATGAACGCGACGACCCCCTGGTGCGCCTCTCCGCCCGCGAGGCGGTCGACGGCGCGATCCGGCTGGAACTGGACGGGGACCCCCGCCTTGCGCCCCGCCTCGACGATCTGCCGCATCCGCGCATCGTGCCGGGACGCCGCAATGACCACCCGGGTGACGGTGCGCCGCCCCGCCTGCAGGGCCTCGAGGACCGGGTGAATCCCGAACACCAGGTCGGTCACGAGGTGCTCGCCCGGGTGGCGGCGAGCAGAGAACGCGCCCGCTCGGCGCACGGCACGATCGGCCGCGGCAGAGGCAGCCGGCTCCCCTCCTCGATCACCGGGAGGAACTTCACCATCTCGGGGCCGGAGGGGCTTCCGGTGAGTGCGATCCGGATCGGGTGGTAGAGGTCCCTGCCTTTCGCTCCGGTCTCCCTGCGGACCTCGTCGGCCAGGGCCTGGAACCGCGGGGCCGTCAGAGGCTCCTCCCCCAGGCGCCGCGCCAGGGCCTCGATGACGCCGCGCGATCGGGGATCGAGAAGCGCCTGGCGGACCTCCGGGTCGGCCAGGCTCTTCGGAGGCGCGAAATCGAACAGCACCGAGGCGTCCGTCGGCAGGTTGCTCATCCTCGGCAGCCTCTCGGCGTAGAGAAGCGCCAATCGGCCGATCCATTCCCGGGCGCCGGCCGGAAGCTCGGCGGGCAGGTACCCCGCCCTCCGCAGCTGCTCGGACGCCAGGTCCACCAGCCGATCCGCCGGGAGGCGAGCCATGTGCCGCGCCGCGAGCGCGTCGAGCTTCGGGCGGTCGAAGATCGCCGGGGCGCGCGACACGCGATCGAATCCGAACTGGGCCACCAGCTCCTCCTTCGTCAGGAGATCCTGGCCGCCCGGAGGCGACCAGCCCAGGAGCGCGAGATAGTTCATCAGGGCCTCGGGCGGATACCCTTCCTCGCGGAACCAGGCCAGGGAGGCCGCGCCCTCGCGCTTGCTCAGCGGCGCGCCGCCGGGGCCGGCGATGAGGGGCAGGTGGGCGAAGCGGGGGAGAGCGGGCGCCCGGAGCCCGCCGTATACCAGGAGCTGGCGCGGTGTGTTCGACAGGTGATCGTCCCCCCGGATCACGTGGCTCACTCGCATCTGCAGATCATCCACCACGACCGCGAAGTTGTACGACGGCCAGCCGTCCCGTCTCAGGATCACGAAGTCCCCGATCTGCGACATCGGGAATCGCACCTCGCCGTGCACCAGGTCCTCGAAAGCAATCGACGTGTCCCCCGCCGCGGCCGCCCCCACGTTGAAACGCACGGCGGCCGGCTCGGCGGCGCGCCGACGCGCCGCCTCGTCTCTGGGAATCCGCCGGCATCGGCCGGGATAGAGCGAGGCCCGCCCCGCCTCCCGCTGGGCGGCGCGCTCCTCTTCCAGCATCTGCTGCGAGCAGAAGCAGGGATAGGCCAATCCGCGCCCGATCAGGTCGTCCGCCTTGTCCTGGTAGAGGGACAGCCTTTCCGACTGCCGGTACGGGCCGTTCTCCCCGCCCTCGTCCACGCCCTCGTCCCAGCCGAGCCCGAGCCAGCGGAGGTCGTCCAGAAGACGCGTCTCGTGATCCGGCCGCGACCGGGCCGCGTCGGTGTCCTCGACGCGCAGGATGAGCACGCCGCGGTGACGGCGGGCGAACAGCCAGTTGAACAGCGCCGTGCGCGCGTTGCCGACGTGGAGTTCTCCGGTCGGCGAGGGGGCGAATCGGACGCGCGGCGGCGTCATGCGCGGGGGCCCGAAAGCAGGGCCACCGCCTGCGCCATGATTCCCTCCCGGCGGCCGACGGCCCCCAGTCCTTCGAGACGCTTGGCCTTCAGGCCGACGGAGGCGGGAGGCACGCCAAGAGCCGCAGCCAGAGAGGCGCGGATCGACTCGAGGTGCCGCTGCAGGCGCGGGGCCTCGGCCAGGACCACCGTGTCGACGTTGACGATCTCGAACCCGCGCTCCCGGGCCTCGCGCATAACGTCCTGCAGGAAGAACAGGCTCGAGCGGCCCCTCAAGGTCTCGTCGGAGTCGGGGAAGCGCGTCCCCATGTCGGGCAGGCCGAGGGCCCCGAGCAGGGCGTCGCACAGGGCGTGCGACAGGACGTCCGCGTCGGAATGTCCCGCGAGGCCCAGGGGGTGCGGGATCTCGATCCCTCCGAGCACCAGGCGGCGCCCGGGACGGAGCGCGTGCGCGTCGGCGCCACAGCCGATGCGCAGCTGCGGGGACGGTGCGGTGATCGCCTGCCGGGGCCGCGGGCGCGAGGATGTGGCTCGGGTCCCGCCGATTCGTGCCGGTCGTGGGCTAGCCATGGTCTTCTCCAGATGCCGGGCCGGCGAGCAGGGTCTCGGCCAGGACGAGATCCAGGGGCGTGGTGATCTTGAGGTTTCCCGGAGATCCCGGGACGGTCGCGGGCCTGATTCCCGACCTCTCGACCAGCGCCGCGTCGTCGGTCCCCCTGAATCCGTCGCGGGCGGCGAGCGCGTGGGCCTCCCGCAGCCACGCGGTGCGGAACCCCTGCGGCGTCTGCGCCAGACGCAGCGTCTCGCGCGGGAGGGTCCCCTCGATGTGTCCGTCTCCGGCCAGCCGTTTGATCGTCTCGGCCGGGGCGACCACCGGCACCGCGGCGCCGTGCTCGCGGGCCGCCGCGATCACCGCATCGATGAGCTCGCGCGACACCAGCGGCCGCGCGGCGTCGTGCACCAGGACGATGTCCGCCTCGGAGGGGCGGAGCGCCTCGAGGGCCAGCCGCACCGAATCCTGGCGCTCCGCCCCGCCGCGCACCAGGAGGACCCCCGAAGCGGACGGGCCGAGCTCTCGACCGGCCTCCCCGGGATCCGGCACCGCCACGACGACGCGCCCGATCCCCGGGTGGGAGGTGAAGGCGCGAAGGGCCCGCTCCAGGAGGGTCGTCCCGCCCAGGCGCAGGAACGCCTTGGGCCGGTCGGCCCCCATGCGGGCGCCGCGGCCCGCGGCGACGAGGATGGCGGCGACAGTCATGGGATCCGGAGTGGCCGGAGAGTCCCGGCGTCGGGGACGGCGATCAGATCTTCAGGATCTCGTCTTCCTTGTGCTTCGACAGCTCGTCGATCTGCTGGATGTGCAGATCGGTCTGTTTCTGCACCAGGTCGAGACCGCGCTTCTCGTCGTCTTCCGAGATCTTCTTCTCCTTCAGGAGCTTCTTGAGCGCTTCGTTGGCGTCCCGCCGCTCCAGGCGAATCGCGGTGCGCCCGTGCTCCGCGATCTCATGCACCTTGCGCGCCAGCTGCTTGCGCCTCTCCTCCGTGAGCGGAGGGATAGGGATGCGCACGACCTTGCCGTCGTTCGCCGGGTTCAGCCCCAGGTCGGATGCCCGGATCGACTTTTCGATCTTCGGGATCAGCGTCACGTCCCACGGCTGGGCCACGATCAGCGTGGGGTCGGGGACGGTCAGGGTCGCAACCTGGTTGAGCGGCGTCGGCGTGCCATAGTATTCGACGGTGATGCCGTCCAGGATGGAGAGCGAGGCCCGCCCGGTCCGGATCGCCGTCAGCTCCTTCCGCGTGTGCTCGACGGTCTCGTTCATCTTTTTCTGCGCCTTCTGGTTGATCTCGTTGACCATCATGGCTCACTCCTTCACGATCGAACCG
Organism: Candidatus Polarisedimenticolia bacterium; assembly: GCA_036001465.1. Classification (NCBI taxonomy): domain Bacteria; kingdom Pseudomonadati; phylum Acidobacteriota; class Candidatus Polarisedimenticolia; species Candidatus Polarisedimenticolia bacterium. The sequence continues at coordinate 77,652 of DASYUH010000086.1, read as the reverse complement.
ATTTTCTCCCCCGTGACGGCGCGCAGGATGTTGCCGCGCACGCCGAGATTGAAGACGATGATCGGCAGATGGTTGTCCATGCACAGGGAAATGGCCGTTGCGTCCATGACTTTCAGGCCCTTTTCCAGGACCTCGAGATAGGTGATCGCCTCGAATTTCTGCGCCTTCGGGTTCTTCTTGGGATCGGCCGAGTAGATGCCGTCCACCTGGGTGGCCTTGAGAATCACCTCCGCCTTGACCTCCATGGCCCGGAGGGCGGCGGCCGAATCGGTCGTGAAGAACGGGTTCCCGGTGCCGGCGGCGATGATCACGACGCGCCCCTTCTCGAGATGGCGCATGGCGCGGCGGCGGATGTACGGCTCGGCCACCTGGCGGATCTCGATGGCCGACAGCACGCGCGTGTGGACGTCGAGCTTTTCGAGGGCGTCCTGCATCGCCAGGGAGTTGATCACCGTGGCCAGCATGCCCATGTGATCGCCGGTCACGCGATCGATGCCGTTGGTCGCGCCGGCCAGGCCGCGATAGATGTTGCCGCCGCCGATGACCATGGCGACCTCGACGCCCAGGCCGTGCACCTCGCGCACCTGCTCGGCGATGGAGCGGACCACGTCGAACTCGAAGCCGAACGGCTTCGCGCCCATGAGGGCTTCGCCGGAGAGCTTGAGAAGGATGCGGCGGTATCTCGGCTGCTTGGCCACGCTGGGAGCCTGCCCCATTCGGGTATGGTCCGTGCCGCGCGCTCCTGGACGACGCCTGGGAGTGTGTCCTAGCGCGACGTGTGCCCCGTTCCCTTCGGCGCGCCGTCCTGGCCCAGCACGAAACGCGCGAACCGCTTGACCCGGATGTTCTCGCCCGTCTTGGCGATGACCGCGTTGATGACGTCCCTGACCGTCAGGTTGGGATCGCGCACGAACGGCTGCTCGAGAAGGCAGAACTCCTGGTAGAACTTCTCCATCCGCCCGGCGACGATCTTCTCGATCACGGCCGGCGGCTTCCCCGTGGCCGCGGCCTGCTGCCGGTAGATCTCGCGCTCCTCGTTCAGGACGCTCTCGGTCACTTCGTCCCGGTCCACCGCTTTCGGCTCGGAGGCGGCGATGTGCATCGCCAGGTCCTTGGTGAGCGTCTGAAAGTCGGCCGTCCGGGCGACGAAATCGGTCTCGCAGTTCACTTCGATCAGGACCCCGATCCGCCCGCCGGCGTGGATGTAGGCCGAGACCGCACCCTCGCTCGTCGCCTTGGCCGATCGCTTCGAGGCGGTCGCCTGTCCCTTCTGCCTCAGGATCTTGTGGGCGCGCTCCAGGTCCCCCTCGGCCTCGACCAGCGCCGACTTGCAATCCATCATCGGCGCGCCGCTCTTTTCGCGGAGCTCCTTGACCAGTGACGCGGTGATGTCCATCCACTCCTCCTCGATTTCGCTGCGGCTGGGCGGGCGTGCGGCGGGGACAGGAATCCGATCCGGCCTATTCCGTGACGGCTCGGTCGCCGGGAGCGGCGGCCTTGCGCTCCGCGCCCCCCTCGACGTTCACCGTCTCGGCTTCCGGCTCGCCTCCGTCGGGAGCCGCGGACTCCGCCGCCGGCTGCGCCGGCCGGGGTGCCGCGGGCCTCCGGCGCGGCGCGGGCCGGCGGCTCTCACCGGCAGCCGCGCGGCGCGCGTGTCGCGCTCCGGCGGCCTCGTCGCCGAGCGCCGGCATCCCCGCGACCATCACGCCTCCCCCTCCCGCGGCGATGAGGGCGGCCTCCGCGGTTTCCTGCTCGCCCGCCTGCTTCTCGTAGACGCTGCGTCCTTCCAGGATGGCGTCCGCGATCCGGGACGCGAACAGCTTGATGGCGCGGATCGCGTCGTCGTTGCCCGGGATCGGGTAGTCGATATCCTCCGGGTCGCAGTTGGTGTCCACCACCGCCACCACGGGGATGTCGAGCTTCCTGGCCTCCTGGACGGCGATGTGCTCCTTCTTCGGATCGATGATGAACAGGGCGTCGGGCAGGCGATCGAGCGTCTTGATGCCCGTCAGGACCTTGGCCAGCTTCACCCGCTCCTTCTCGAGCTGCAGCAGCTCCTTCTTCGTGTAGCGGCCTTCCACCGGATTCTGCAGGAAGGTCTCGAGCCAGCGCAGCCGCTCGATGCGCTTCTTGATCGTGCGGTAGTTGGTGAGCGTGCCGCCCAGCCAGCGCTGGTTCACGAACGGCATGCCGACGCGGGTCGCCTCCTCGGCGACCGCCTCCTGGGCCTGGCGCTTGGTGCCGACGAAGAGGAGGGCGCCGCCCTGCACCGACACCTGCTGGACGAAGTCGATCGCCTCGCGGAACTTGATGAGGGTCTTCTGGAGATTGATGATGTAGATGCCGTTTCTCTGGCCGAAGATGAACTCGCGCATCTTCGGGTTCCAACGCTTGGTCTGGTGCCCGAAGTGGACCCCGGCCTCCAGAAGCTCCTTCATCGTGACCGCCGTCAAATCGTCCCTCCTGTCATGGATGCTCTAACGCTTCGAATACTGGAAGCGGGCCCGCGCTCCGCGCTGCCCGTATTTCTTCCGTTCCTTCACGCGCGAGTCGCGCGTCAGGAAGCCGGCCTCCTTCAGCCGCCCCCTGAGCGCCGGCTCGAACAGCACGAGGGCGCGGGCGATGCCGTGCCGGATGGCTCCGGCCTGGCCCGCCTCGCCGCCGCCCGCCACGTTGACCAGGACGTCGAACTTCTCCGCGGTCTCGGTGAGGGCCAGAGGCTCACGCACCACGCGCTTCAGCGCGTCGGTATGGAAGTAGGCGTCGATCGGGCGCCGGTTGACCACCAGGTTGCCCGCGCCGGGACGCAGGTAGACCCGCGCCGTCGCGGTCTTGCGTCGTCCCGTCGAGTAGAACTGCACAGCCGCCATGCCTCGAACCTCCGATCCGGCCTCAGGCCGGGATGGCAACGGTCTCGGGTTTCTGGGCCTGGTGCGGATGCTGGGGCCCGGGGTAGACCTTGAGCTTCGTGCCGAGCTTTCGGCCGAGGCTTCCCTTCGGCAGCATGCCTTTCACCGACCACTCGATCACGCGCGTGGGATGGGCCTTGAGCATCTTCCCCGCCGGGACCTCCTTGAGGCCTCCGGGGTAGCCGGTATGCCAGCGGTAGAGCTTCTTCTCCAGTTTGCGGCCCGTCAGGCGGACCCTGCCCGCGTTGATGACCACCACGAAGTCGCCCGCGTCGGCGAACGGCGTGTACGTGGGGCGGTGCTTCCCCATCAGGATTCGGGCCACGAACGTGGACAGGCGGCCGAGCGTCTGGCCGTCCGCATCCACCATGATCCACTTCCGGTCCGCTTCGGCCTGCTTACAGACGTACGTTTTCATCCATCCTCGCGATCAAATGGAAGCACCCCGAGACTGTGGTGCAAGTCGGTCATTTTGGCAGGCAGGGGCAAGTGCTGTCAAGTCTTATCTTACCTGATGCCCGCTTGGCCGCCCATCAGCAGGACCAGCACCGCCTTCTGCGCGTGCAGGCGGTTGGCCGCCTGCCGGAAGACGGCCGAAGCGCCCGATTCGATGACGTCGTCGGTGACCTCTTCTCCCCGGTGCGCCGGCAGGCAGTGCAGGAACATGGCCCCCTTGGCGGCGCGCGCCATGACCCTGGCATTGACCTGGAACGGCCGGAACACGACGACCCGCGCGTCGTGCTCCGCCTCCTGCCCCATGCTCGCCCAGGTGTCGGTGTAGACCACGTCGGCGCCCTGGACCGCCTCGTCCACGTCATGTCCGATCGCCAGGGTGGCGCCGCTTCCGGCCGCGTCCGCACGCGCCCGCCGCACCACCTCGGGGTCGGGAGCGTAGCCGGGCGGCGTGGCGACCCGGACGTTCGCTCCCAGCTTGGCCGCGGCGTACATCAGGGAGTGGGTGACGTTGTTGCCGTCGCCGACGTAGGCCAGGGTGATCCCCTCCGTGCGCCCGAGCACCTCCCGGATCGTCAGGAAATCGGCCAGCGCCTGGCACGGGTGGGAGTGATCGGACAGGCCGTTGATCACCGGGATGGTGGCGTGCTTCGCCAGATCGATGATCGCCTGATGCGAGAACGTCCGGGCCATGATGCCGTCGGCCATGCCGGACAGCGTGCGCGCGATGTCGGCCACGCTTTCACGCCGGCCCATCGAGATGTCGGCGGGTCCCAGGTAGATGGCATGGCCGCCGAGCTGGGTCATGCCGGCCTCGAAGCTCACGCGCGTACGCAGCGAGGGCTTCTCGAAGATCATCGCCAGCGTCCGGTTCGGAAGCGTGGCCGCAAACGCGCCCGGATCCCGCTTGATGCGCGCCGCGAGGTCGAGAATCTCCGTCATCTCCTCGCGCGACAGGTCATGAATCGAAACGAGATCGGCGTTCTTCATGGAGGAGTCACCGCGCCGACCCCCGGCCGCGCACCTTGAGGCGCGCCGCCCCGGATCGCGCCGGACGAGCGGCCTTCGCCGCGGCGAGGAGGAGCGTGCCCGCGCGGCCCCGCATCGCGTCGGGAAGCCTCGGCCCCGAGGTGATCAGGACGTGCCTTCCGGTTTTCTCCACGAACTCGATGGCCGCCCGGATCTTGGGCCCCATGCTCCCCTCGGGGAACTGTCCGTCGGCCTGATGCCTCCGGGCCTCGGTCACGTCCATGCGCCTGATCCCTTTCTGGTCGGGCCTGCCGAAGTGGATCGCCACCTGCTCGACGCCGGTCAGGATGATGAACAGGTCGGCCTTGAGATCGGAGGCGATGAGCGCGGCCGTGTAGTCCTTGTCGATGACCGCCTCGACCCCCCGCAGCTCTCCCTGCCCTGTCCGGTACACCGGGATGCCGCCCCCGCCGCCCGCGATGACGATGCTGCCGTCCTCCACCGCCCGCCGGATCGCCTCCTTCTGCACCACTTCGAGAGGCCTCGGGCTGGGGACCACCTTGCGCCAGCCGCGGCCGGCGTCCTCGACCATCGACCATCCCTGCTTGTGCATCAGGAATTCCGCCCGGAAGCGGGGGTAGAACGGACCGATCGGCTTGGTCGGCCGCCGGAAGCCCGGATCGTCCGGATCGACGACGACCTCGGTGACCAGGGTGACCACCCCGGCAGGCCGCCTCAGGCGGCTCCGCCTGAGCTCGTTGAGGAGGGCGATCTCGAGAAGGTAGCCGATGCTCCCCTCCGACATGCCGACGCACAGGTCGAGCGAGAGGGGGGGGACCTTCGTCACCGCCTCCTCGACCTGGATCAGGATGTTGCCGACCTGAGGACCGTTTCCGTGCACCAGGACCAGTCGATAGCCTTCCTTGAGGATCGGAATCAGCGAGTGCGCCGTCTCCCGGGCGTTCTCGATCTGCTCCCACTGGGTCCCCTCCTGCCCTTTCTTGATGAGGGCGTTGCCGCCGAAGGCGACGACCGCAAGTTGTCCGCGCGGCGGCATGCGGAGGCCCCTTCCTAGGAGCCGAACGGGAGCCGGTCGAGGGCGTCGTCCAGGTCGGGCTTGCCGATTTCCTGCAGCTCGTACGTCACCCGGAGGGCCGGCCTCTCGAAGCGAATGGTCCGGCGCAGGTCGATGGGCGTCGCGATCAGCACCAAGTCGCAGTCCACCTTCTCGATGGTCTGCTTCAGCTCGTCCATCTGCTTCTCGCCATATCCGACGGCCGGCAGGAGGGGCCCGATCCCCGGGTACTTCCTGAACGTCGCCGCGATCGATCCGACCGCGTACGGCCGCGGATCGACCAGCGAGGCGGCGCCGAACCGCTGCGCGGCGATGACCCCGGCGCCGTATCCCATCTCGCCGTGCGTGAGGGTGGGGCCGTCCTCGACCACCAGGACGCGCTTCCCGCGGATGGCGGTCGGGTCCTCCACGGTCACGGGGGAGGCTCCCTCGATGACGAGCGCTCTCGGATTGTAGCGCGCGATGTTCGCCTTGACCTCTTCGATCCCGCGCTTGTCCGCCGTGTCGATCTTGTTGATGACGATGCACGAGGCGCGCCTCAGGTTCGCCTCTCCCGGGTGGTATCTCAGCTCGTGCCCCGGCCTGTGAGGATCGACGACGACGATTTCGACGTCCGGTTTGTAGAACGGCAGGTCGTTGTTGCCGCCGTCCCAGACGATGACGTCTGCCTCGCGCTCCGCCTCCTTGAGGATCGCCCCGTAGTCGACCCCCGCGTACACCACCGTGCCGTTCTTGAGGTGCGGCTCGTACTCTTCACGCTCCTCGATGGTGCACTCGTAGCGGTCCAGGTCCTCGAAGGCGGCGAAGCGCTGCACCGCCTGCTTCACCAGATCGCCGTAGGGCATCGGATGCCTCACGGCGACCACGCGCCGGCCCCGGTCCAGGAGCTTGCGGCAGACGCGGCGCGTCGTCTGGCTCTTGCCCGCGCCCGTGCGGACGGCGCACACCGAAACGACCGGCTTCACCGATTTCAGGGAGGTCTCGTTGAATCCCATGAGGACGAAATCGGCCCCCGCGGCGATCACCTGCGATCCCTTGTGCATCACGTGCTCGTGGGACACGTCGGAGTAGGCGAACACGACCAGGTCGACCGACAGGCGGCCGATGAGCTCCTCGATCCGGTCCTCCTCGTAGATCGGAATGCCGTCGGGGTAACGGGGGCCGGCGAGCTGCGCCGGGTAGCGCCGATCGGTGATGTTCGGGATCTGTGTGGCCGTGAACCCCACGACCTCGAATTCCGGATGGTCGCGGTAGCGGACGTTGAAGTCGTGGAAGTCCCTTCCGGCCGCACCCATGATCAGGACACGTCGCGCGCTCATTGGTATCCTCCCCGCGGGGGTTGCGACAGAGCCTTCGCGATCGCTCCCGGTGGATGCTGAAGGGTGAAGACGCTCGCGGAAACGGGGCCGACTATAGCAGACGCGGGCCGGGGGTCACAAGGCGAGGACACGAACGGCTCCGACCCTACCCGGCGGGGGGATTCTGCCGGGCGCCGGAGGCCGGAATCGGGACGGTCCGTGTCCCGGGTGGCAGCTCCGGGGCCGTAAAGGTCGTGATCGGAGAGCGTCCGTCCCCGGCGCTCCACCGCCCGGTCCGAGGGTCCTTTCGGATGAGAATCGCGCGAACCTGGCGCGAGACGCTGTCGATCAGGAACCGGCAGTCGCGATTGCGCGAGACCGCCTGGACGCGCGCCAGCTGCAGATATTCCTGGATGGTGTAGACGGCTCCCCGCATCTCTTCCCTGCCGAGCCAGGGGATCGAGTAGGTCGCGACGGCCGTCGTGACGACCGCGACCAGGACCATGACGACGGTCAACTCGGCCAGGCTCATGCCCCGTTCGCTGCGCATCGAGCGTCGCCTCCGTCCTCCGGTGAACTTAGGGCCCTGGACGCGTCCAGTCAAAGAACCGCCCGGCGGGCCGCGGCGCGCCGTCGCCGGTGCGGAGCCGAGCACGATTCGGGAATTCAGCCCCGGCCCGGGCGTGTCCGTGGTTCCTCGCGGACCCCGCCCGGAAGGCTCAGGTGCTCCGGCAGGAGCCGGTCCCCCTCACCCAGGATCAGGGCCCTTTCGATCGAGTTCTCCAGCTCGCGCACGTTTCCCGGCCAGGCATAGGCGCACAGGTCCCTGAGGGCGTCGTCGGAGAGCGTGATCGGGCCGCGCTTCTTCTGCTCGGCGGCGAACTTTCGTATGAAATGCCGCGCCAGGATCGGGATGTCCTCGGGCCTCTCGCGCAGCGGCGGGACGGTGACCGGGAAGACCGACAGGCGGAAGAAGAGGTCCTGCCGGAAGGCCCCCTGGCCCACCAGCCCCTTCAGGTCCTTGTTCGTGGCGGCCACCAGGCGGATGTCGACGCTCCGCGTTTCGGTCCCCCCCACCCTCTCGAACTGGCGCTGCTCGATGACCCGCAGGACCTTCCCCTGCAGCCCGAGCGACAGGTCGCCGATCTCGTCGAGGAACAGGGTCCCCCTGTCCGCGATCTCGAACTTGCCCCGCTTGGTGCCGGAGGCGCCGGTGAACGCCCCTTTCTCGTACCCGAACAACTCGCTCTCGAGGAGGTTCTCCGGTATGGCGGCGCAGTTGATCGGGAAGAAGGAGTGCGCCTTGCGGCCGCTCAGGTGGTGCACCGCGCGGGCGAACAGCTCCTTCCCCGAGCCGCTTTCCCCGAGCAGCAGCACGGTGGCATCGGTCGGCGCCACCTTGCGCACCTGGTCGAGGGCGCGCTGAAGGGCGGGGCTGTCGCCGAGGATTTCCGGGGTGTGGAGCTCCTGGGAGAAGCGCTCCTTCAGCTGCGCGTTCTCGTGCACGAGGCTCCGGTGGTCGAGGGCGCGGCGCACCAGCGCCAGGAGATGATCGGCATCGACCGGCTTCTCCAGATAATCGTAGGCCCCGGCCTTCATGGCGCTGACCGCGTCCTTGATCGTCCCGTAGGCGGTCATCATGATGACCGGCATCTCCGGGTCGGACGCGATGGCCGCCTTGAGAACGTCGTGGCCGGAGGCCGCCGGAAGCCGGAGGTCGGTCAGGATCATCGCGAACCGATCGCGCCGTATCCGGTCGAGCGCGATGCCGCCGTCGGGAGCCTCGTCGACTCCGAAGCCCTCGGCCTCGAGCGTCTTTCTCAGGACGGCGCGCAGGCTGTCCTTGTCTTCGACCAGGAGGATGCGGTCGGCGGACCTCACCGGCTCTGGCTCTCCTGCGCGAACCGTGTCTCGATCGACACCAGGTCGGCCTGCACCTGCTCCTTCTCCTGCTCGAGCCCCTTGATCTCCCGGTCGATCGCTTCCAGGAGATCCTTGGGGCGCAGGGCGGCCTGACCCTGGGCGTCGTCCCCGGGTTGCGGCGCCGGCATCCCGACCAGGGGGTCGAGGACGCCGAGCTTGCGGGCGTTGAGGTATTCCAGGCGCTTGTCGATGGCGGCCAGACGGTCGCGCATCTTCTGGATCTGCTCGGTGCGGAACTTCTCCTTCGCCTCGCGATCACGGAACGGCTTCAAGGGGTCGTCCTGCGGTCGGGGGGCGATTCCCGGCGGCCTCACGACCGGGCGGACGACGGGACGGGGCCCCTTCGGGGGCGCGGGCGGAGCCGGCGGCCGGACTCCGGCTCCTGCCGGAGCGGGCGGCGCGGCGACGGGGGGGCTGGACGCCTCGTCCTCTTCGTCGGTTTCCGCCTCATCGGCGGATGCCGGGGGGCGTTTGTGGAATGCTTCCAGATCGTCATCGGTGAAACGGAGCGGGGCGCTCTTGGGGGCCGCGGCCGGAGCTTTCTCCCTGGCCTGCTGCCTTTCCTGCGCGCTTTTTCGCTCGTCCGCCCTCTCCTGCTCCTCTGCCTTCTTCCGCTCCTCCGCCTTCCTCTGCTCGTCGGACTGCGCAGGAGGCGGCTTCTGATCCTCCGCGGCGGGCGCCCCGGCGGGACACAGAAGGAGAAGCGTCACGCCGAGCGTCAGGCAGGCCAGTCTTCCGGATGGCATCGACATGCGGGCCTCCAGTGACCCCGATGACGGAAATGTAGGGTCCGGACGGCCGGGGATCAAGCGGGTCTAAAGGTCCGTCTGCCAGGCGGAGATCACGACGCGCGGCAGGTTCATCCCCTTGCGCGGCCAGTTCCCCTTGACGAGTGACTCGTCGAAGTAGAGCTCCGGCGTGCCGCCGCCATCCAGGACGCCCTGCTGGGCAATGAGAGAGCCGAAGTACCTGGCGTTCCCCTGGGCCGAGAACGTGCCGCTGTTGTAGAAGACCCCGTCCATCACGACATTGTCCTGGAACGGCAAGCCGTAGCTGTCCTTCACCGGCGAAGCGGGCCCGGCGGGACAGTTGGGCATATCGGTGCACCACCAGTCGCCGGTCACCGGGTCCTGGAAGGGGAGGTCGTTGGTGGCGGTGCCGTTGGTGATCCGGTAGTTGCCGGTGAACGAGCCGGGGTAGTTGATGTTGACCCAGCCCGATCCGTCCCCCGGCTCGCCGGGGGGAATGATCGTCCGGGTGGTGCCGCTGCCGCCCGCGCCGGTGGTCGCGAACTGCTTGGAGTTCAGGTAGATGAACCCCTGGGCGCCGGGCCAGCCGTTCGACATGGCGATGGCCGGCGTCAGGTTCGTCGTCGGCCAGGTGTCGGTGTAGAGGCCGAATGGCGCCGTGCCGTCGTACGTGTCGAAGAAGAAGACGCCGCTCCGCCCGCCCGTCGCGGCCTCCATGGTCATCGCCGTCCCCACACCGTCGAGCTTGAAGTTGGTCGTCGCGGTGTCGTAGGAGTAGTAATAGTTGTTCCTGTTGCCGCTCTGGGCGATCGATTTCCACAGGGCATAGTCGAACGTCGGGCAGTTGAGGACGGTGTTCTGGAACAGGTTCGAGGTATCGTCGGTGGTGCTGCCCGGCGAGGTGGAGTGCCAGGGCTGCGGGTCGCTCGGGGCCGGCGCGAAGCTGATGTTCTGGAGGTTTCCGCCGGCGATGAACTTGAACCAGGGGTCGTCGATGTCCTGGCCGTTATGGTTCGTTGCCCAGGTCGCCAGGCTGTCGGCGCCGGCCGCGTAGGTGCTCGGATCGTTCATGGCATACGGCATCCCCGTCGGCGCCTTGTTGGTCAGGTTGCCGGACGTCAGCCCCAGGTCGGCCGTTCCCTGCGACGATCCGGTCCCCCAGTGGATCTGGAAGTTGCCGGTGTAGGTCAGGTTGGCGCACGACTGCAGCGGGCCCCCCGGGCCGGGAATCGGGATCTCGTTGACCACCGCCTTGACCACCCGGGTGGCGACCTGCCGCTCGTCGGCCGTCCCCGGAAAGATGAAGACCCCGGCCGTGACCTTGACCGTCGCGATCCCCATCCGGGTCGCCGCGCCACCGATGCTGACGACAGGCGGGGCGTAGATCTCGATCCGGGCTATCCGGGCGCGCAGGCTGGCCTTGGGGAAGTTCGGAAAGAGCGCGTTGTTGATCGTGGTCAGGTGCGAGCTGCTCACGATGACGTCCGGGCCGGCCGTGGGGAAGCCGGCGTCCGTCCCTGTTTCGACGCCGAGGAAGGTGTCTCCCAGCGCCGAGCGGTAGGGCCGGTCGAAGATGGCGCTCGGGGTGACGGTTGCGTCCTTGTAGATGGGCTTCGTGGCGTCTGCGGCCACCGCCAGGACCCGCGCGGTGCCGGTATTGTTGTCGTGATCGAACACCCGCTGGGTGCGGTCGATCTGGCCCGTCGTCGGGACCAGGTACCCCGTGGATGACGGGTCGTTGAACCAGTTGACCGTCAGGCGCGCCCCGGCCTCGGCGACGTACAGCGCCGTGGCCGAGTTCCGCTCGTTCTCGGCGATGGTGCTCTCCGTCTGCGCCATCATCAGATACGACAGGCCGAGAAGGGCCAGGATGACCGTGACCAGAACCGCGATGATCAGGGCCGATCCCTCTTCATCCCGCCTGGTGTCGATCAGGGTCGGATTCATTGTCGTTGTCCTGTCCATGGCTTCATCCTCGGCTAATTGATGGTCAGGTCCGGCTTGACCGAGAACTGGCAGGTCCCGGTCGCGCTGGTCGCGTCCCTGAAGTAGTACTTGACCGTCACGGTCTCGCCGACGTTGCTCGAGTTGACGATCTGCAGGTCCCAGAGGAGCGACATGTTCTTCATGCAGGCCGAGGTCCCGCACAGGCCGTTGTCGCTCGCCCCCAGCCCGATGGTGAAGACCGAGCAGTCGACCGTCGCGTTGGACGAGGTGGACGCCGTCTTGACGCAGGAGAACGGGATCATCGAGGTCCCCGTCGGGAATTCCAGGTCGGTCAGGACGTGGCTCCCGAGGACGTTTGTCCACGAGGCATCGATCTTGTAGATCTCGATGTTCTTCCCCGAGTTGTTGATCACGTCCCAGGACATCTTCTTGTTCAGGGCGCTCGGCTTGCCGCTGGTCGGCGACAGGTTCGGGTTGGTTGGCGTGATCTGGCAGGCCAGGTTCGCCGTCGCGGTGAACGACGTCGTCAGGTACTTGATGCAGCCTTTGTCGTTCTCCACCTCCCAGTAGAGAGTGAAGTTTCCTCCGCCCGAGGCCGTGGTGTCCCAGGCCGGGAAGCTGAAGGTGCACGGGGACGAGCCGCAGGTCGTGAACACTTCCTGGTTGTAGACGTCGGTCCCGGGGGCCACGAGGCTCGGGATGCGGACTTTGGCGCGGGCATACGTATCGCTGCCGCTGACCGTGATCGAGACCGGCACGCTGCCGCCGTTGCTCGTGGCGTCGGCCGGGTTCGGCGAGAGCGACCCGTTGAACGAGCAGTAGACCTCGACCGGGTCGGACTTGGCGCCCTCGTTGCCGCACAGGTCGGCGGCCGACACCACGTAGTACATCGAGTAACCCTGGTTCAGGTCGCGATGGTCGGTGCTGTCGAGCGTGTCGTCGTACGTCGGCGTCGTGGCCGTGCCCCTGAAAGTGAAGCTGCCGGGCGATATGCTGCCCGGAGAGGTGCCCGAGGGCAGCTTGACGCGGTAGACCTTGTACTGCTCGATGTAGACGGTCGTGCCCATGACGTTGGTGGTCACCGGCGTCCAGGTCAGGCGGATGTTCGTCTTGGACGTGCGATTGCCGCTCAGGCCGGTCGGCTTGGACGGCGCGATGACGGTCACCGCCTGGCCCGTGGCGGCAAGGCTTGCCGCCCCGGCGATGTCGCACTTGTCGACCGCCACCAGCTTGTAATAGTAGGTCTTGCAGTTGACGACGACGAGGTCCGTATACGAGAGGGCGCCCAGGCCGAGCGCCGTGGCATTGGCGACCATGTTGGTCGCGTCGTTCGGCGTGAAGCTCGACACCGTGTCGCGGTAGAGCTTGAACCCCTTAGTGTCGCGCAGGATCGTGGCGCCGCCGATGGTGTTCGGGTCTCCGGTCAGGGCGCCGGCGTTCACTTTCAACTCGTCCCAGGTCACCCGGATCTGGCTGTCCAGGGGGGCCAGCGTTCCGTTGCCGGTCGCCTTCACGTTCTGGGGCGCCCCCGGGATCGTGACGGGAGTCGCGAGCGTGTCGGTCACCGCGGCGCAGGGCGCGGAGGAGGCCGGCGCCCAGTTGCTCGAGTTGCCGCTGGCGTCCTTCGCCAGCACCTGGAAGCAGTATGTGCTCCCCGACGTCAGCGTGGAGACGAACCCGTGCCCCAGGTAGTCCGTGGTTCCGTAATCGATGTGGGGGTAAGGGACACCGAACGTCGCGAAGCTCGACGGGGAGCCGTTCGGCCAGTACTTGATGCTGTAGGAGCTCACGCCCGCGGTGGACGAGGGGGGATCCCATTTCACCAGCATCCCCTGGCAGTGGCCGGGGACGAGGCTGACGTTCGTCGGGGACGGGGGCGGGGTGACGTCCAGATCGCGGACCCCGGTCTTCCCCAGGTTCTCCGGATTGACGTCCGACGCGAGGTCGAACTTGCGGTAGTGCGAGGTCGCGGTCGCGTCGGTCGGATCGGTGTAGTCCAGGTCCTCGTCCTGCGTCATGCCGACGATGCGGACGCTGATCCTCCGGATGCCCGAGCGCGTCAGCGAGTTCGCGTCGGCCCCCCCGATGTCGTCGGCGTTGTTGGTCGGCGTGTTGGGGCTGACCAGCGTGCCGGCGTCGTTGTAGTAGAGGAACGTCATGCTGCGGATGTTCTCGGCCACCGGCTCGTAGACGAAATTGGTCGCCGCCTGCGGCGAGGCCGGGAAGGCCCCCGTGACGTCGGTCAGGCTCACCCGGTACAGCGTGTACGGCGGGTTGCTCTGGTTCAGCACCACGTTCGGGATGATGACGGTCTTGAGCGACTTGATCCGCGGCTTGTCCGGATCGAGGCGGAACGTGAGCGTCTCCGCGCCGACCGGGCCGGGCTTGGCCAGAACGTAGGTGACGATCTCGTCGTTGCCGGTCGACACGATGCTGTAGGCGGCGCCGGGCAGGGCGGCCTCGGGGGTGACGCTGGCGGCCGGGTCCTCGAAGTCGAAGTCGCCGCGCACGGTCACGGCGGTGTCCCAGGCCCCCTCCACCTGCTCGTCGATCCGGGTGCTGTCCCCGTCCGGGTTGGTGTTGAACCCGGCCAGCCGGATGTCCGAGATCATGCGGTCGAAGGCCACGCGCGTCGACTGCTGCTGGTCGGTGAAGTTCTCGCCCGACTTGTACGACTTCTGGGCGGCGCTGTACAGAATGAAGGCCACCGCGGCGGCGATCGCGAAGATGGCGGACGCCACCATCATCTCGATCAGGCTGAATCCCCTGCCGTTCCGTTCCTCGGTCGTTCCGTGGCTGAACACGCTGTCCTCCATTCCGCCGCCCGGTCCGGGCGGCCGGCCTTTCTCCTCCCTGCGCATGTTTAGAACCTCACCGTCGACAACGACACCGATTGCGGCCGGGCCAGCTCGGTCCAGGTCACGGTGACCGTCATCCGGATGCCGGTGGCCTGCCCGAAATTCGGTGTTCCCGGGCCGCGCGGGATGATCGTCAGCGTGGCCACGCCGTTGTTGAGCTTCCTGGCGATCTCGGTCTGCCAGGGCTGGATGGCGCTCCCGGTCGTCGTGCTGGTCACCGTCATCGTGGTGTCGGTCGCCGCCGCCCCGAACGTCGTGTACAGGGCGGTGAACGACAGGCTGTCGAACGATTCCATGATGGCGTGGCAGATCGCGGTCGCCTCGGTCACCGTCTTGCCCGTTTTGACCTGGCGGCCGCCCATGATGAACATCGAACAGATGGACAGGAGCACTCCCGCCAGGACGCCGATGGCGATGACCACCTCGATCAGGCTGAAGCCCCCCTCGCTCCTGCCGCGTCCGATGACCCGTGCCGTCCCGTTCATGTCCGTCTCCCCGCGCCTAGAAGGTGCTGTAGGCCGTCGACACCGTGCCGGTCGGGGTCACGGTGATCGTGTAGCGATCGTTGCGCGAGCTGTTGATCATCGCGCTCACCCGGAACGTCGTGTTTCCGGCCGAGCCGGTCGATCCGTTGATGTTGAAGGTGATCGAGGCGGCGCTGGCCGTCTCGACGTTCACGCCGTCCATGCGGACCGTGATCGTGTCCCCCTTGTAGGTCGCGTAGGAGTATTGGTTCGGCGCCGTGGCATGGGCCTGGTTGTTGACCGTCAAGGTGCGCGGCTGCCGGTTGGACACCGCGTTGTAGCGCTGCGCCCGGATGTCGGTCGCGAGGCCGTTGGCGACGGCGCGCACCTTGTAGGCCTTGTACGCCTCGGCCATGGCCGGGCCCGCGAAGAGAATGAAGAGCGCCATGATGGCGATGACGATCAGGAGCTCGGGAAGCGAGTAGCCCCGCTGTCCACGTCCTGTCTGGTCCGGTCCGGTGCGCCTGCGATCCATCTCGGTCTCTCCTGCGAGAACCATTCGTTTCGTCTCGCCGCGCCCCGGGTCGCTCTCACCTGCCAGAACGCCCGGGCACAGTGGCAACGAGCAACCGATGTGCCAGGGCGTGCTGGCGCCGACGGAGACGCGTCAACTGCGGCACGAGCAGGAGTTGGGTCGGTTCGGCCGCCGTCCTGAGCGGTTACGGATTCGTGACCGGGGTCCGAGGTGTTACAGGACGTAACAGTCGCAGGCCTCAGAGGGTCGGGACGGTCGCGGGAGCGCCGGGCCGGGCCGGGAGGACGAGCGCGAAGCTCGCGCCCCGTCCGGGCTCGCTCCGGACCTCGACCTGGCCGTCATGGACCGCCGCCGTCTTCTGCACCAGCGCCAGGCCGAGCCCGGTGCCCCGCTCCTTGGTGGTGAAGAACGGGGTGAAGATCCGCGGCAGGTCGTCCGTCGTGATCCCGGAGCCGTTGTCCTCGACCACCAGGCGGATCCCCCCCTCCGGTCCCTCCCTGGCCTCGCCGCGCAGCACGACCCGGCGTGCCGGCGCTCCCGGGCCGGGGGGGACGGCGTCCGGCGGAACCCGGGGGAACGACTCGATGGCGTTCATCAGGAGATTGCGGATGGCCTGCCGGACCAGGGCCTCGTCCGCGACAATCCGCGGGAAGGTCCCCTGGACCTCGACCGTCACGCCGGCGGGGGCCGCCTCCTCCCGGGATTCGCGCGCCAGGTTGTCCACGATCTCCTTGAGGTCGACGTCCGAGAGGTCGAGCGCGGCCGGGCGGGCGTAGCGCAGGAAATCGGTCACGATGCGCTCGATCCCCTCCACCTCCCGCAGGATCGTCTCCGCGTGCTCGCGCGGCGCCGTGGCGCCCCCCCCGTTGCCGTTGGCCTTGACGATCAGCCGGGCCAGCCCGTGGATCGTGGCCAGGGCGTTTCTGAACTCGTGCGCGATCCCCGCCGACATCTCCCCGAGGACCGCGAGGTTCTCCTTCAGGCCGACCTTCTCGCGCAGCGCCTTGATCTCCGTGAGGTCGGCCAGAAGGCAGAGCGCCCCCTCGGCGGGCCGGCCGGGCGGCGCGTTGTCGGCCCCCGGCCGCACCGGCGAGACCATCACCCCCAGGTGCGTCACCTTGCCGGCCGGATCGAGAAGCGGCACGACCTCGCGCGACAGGCTCTCCCCGGTCTTCAGGCAGCGGGCGATGAGATCGACCAGGCGCTCCGAGCGGCCGAGGAGATCGCCGTACTTGCGCCCGACCGACGTGCCCCGATCCATCCCCAGGAGGCGCTCCGCCGCGGGATTGAGGACGGCCAGCCGGCCCTCGCGATCGAACACCAGGACGGCGCTCGACATGCCGCCCACGAGCTGCTCGGAGGCCAGCGCCTGCGGCGACTCCTGCGCGCCGGAGCCTCTCAGCCGCAGGACCTCCTGCTCCTGGTCCCGCAGCTTGTCGAGCACCCCCTGGAAGGCCTGCACCAGGTCGTCCGTCTCGTCACGCCCTGCGGCCGCCGCCAGCCCGGGCATCTGCCCGGGCGCCTGGCCGGCGGCCGAGAGCAGCCGACGGTACGGCTGCAGCAGCCACCGGGCGAACAGAATCACGAGCACCAGGATGAACACGAGGCCGGCGGCCTGGAACGCCGCGATCAGGGTCAGGTTGAAGTCGACCGTGCCCAGGGCCGGCACCTCGGTGACGAGCCGGATGACGGCGACGGTGGTCCGGCTCTTGTCCTGGATGGGGCGATAGGCGGCCAGGGTGGCGTAGCTCGAATTCCGCACGCGATCCAGGGGGGCGATGACGCTCCCGCCCGCGGCGAGCCGGCGGGACGCGACGGTGTCCTCCGCGAGGCGGCCGTCCCGCCCGCCGATGCGCTCCGGGTCGGAGGAGGACAGCACCGTCCCATCGAGGGTCAGGATCTCGATCTGCAGCATCCCCTTCTGCCGCGCCATCAGGTTGAGGAACGTGGGCGGGATGTAGGGCGCCGTACCCGGAGCGGCGCGCAGTCCGCGCAGCATCTGATCGCGCTCCAGCTCGGCGCGCACCAGGTCGGCCTGGAGAGCCACGCGCGTTCCGACCTCCCGCTGGATGGCGTCGCGAGCCTTGACCAGCAGGTGGAAATTGAGAAAGATGGCGACCGCCAGGAAGAGCACCAGCAGGACGAGGAAGACCTTGATCTGCCCCTCGTAGCTGCGCAGGAGCGACCGCTTCACCGGCCCACCCCGGCGAAATCCAGGTAGAGACGCACCCAGGAGTCGCCCACGAACACGCCCAGGATCGCGGCTCCGCCGAGAAAGACGCCGTAGGGCAGCTTCGACTTCCAGCCGTAGCCGCGCCGCCACATCATCAGCACTCCGAAAATGGCCCCCGAGACGGCCCCCACGAAGAGCGTGAACAGCAGGAGCTTGATTCCCAGGAACGCGCCGATCATCGCCAGGAGCTTGAAGTCCCCCTGCCCGATCCCGTCCTCCCGACGGTCCCGCGGCACTCCGCGCAGCGCCTGCCACAGCCGATAGGCTTCGTTGATCGACCACGGCAGCAGGAACCCGAGCGCCGCGCCGGCGAGGGCGTCGACCACCGCGCGGCTGCCGCCGTCGCGCAGGGGGCTCGTCAGGAGCCCGAGGGCGATGCCCGGCAGGGTGATGGCGTCCGGCAGGATCTGGTGCAGCGCATCGATGACGATGAGCGCCGTGAGCGCGGCGATGAACAGCGCCTGAACGGCGAAACCGACGGTGGGGCCGCGTTTCATGAAGAGAAGGACGAACAGCAGGCAGGTCGCCGCCTCGACCAGGGGATAGCGCAGCGGGATCGCGGCCCGGCAGCGGCGGCAGCGCCCTCCGAGGATCAGGAACGACAGGACGGGGATGTTGTCATGCCAGGCGATCAGCCGGCCGCAGCCCGGGCACGCCGACCGCGGCCTGACGATCGAGACGCGCCGGGGCAGGCGGTGGATGCAGACGTTCAGGAACGAGCCGATGCAGGCGCCCGTTCCGGCGACCAGGAACCACAGGACGAACGACGGCATCGGCTCGGGTCCTCTCCCACTCAACGCGCGGCGTCCGGGAACGGGGAGCCGCCCCCCGACCCGGACGGGCTCCTAGCGCCCCAGGACCAGGCTGCCCCGGTAGCGGACATCGCCCGTCCGCGAATCGTAAAGGTAGTCCCGCGCCTCGGGATCGAGAGGCAGGGCCCCCACGATGCCCGCGGTCACGAGCTCCCGCAACCGGACCGGCGGGCGTCCCGCCCTGTCCCCGAACCGCGACACGGCGTCCTTCAGGTCAGCGAGGTCGACGTCCACCTTGAGGTCGTGGACGTGGTTCCAGGCGACGTTGCGCACGTAGGGATCGTCGGACGTCTCGTAGATCTCCGACCATTCCCGGAGCGATGTCCGCTTGTCACCGGCCCGGTTGTACATTTCGGCGTACAGACGCCGGACCAGAGGATGAACCCCCGGGACTTCGATGGCCCTCTTGAAATAGGACGCCGCGCGCCGGTAGTCGTGCAGGTCGTTGTAGCACAGGAAGCCCGCCTCGAACGCCACGATCCACTGGTCGGGGTTGTTGTTCACGCCCTTGTCCAGGAGCCGCAGCGCCATCTCCGGCTGGCGCGCCTCCGCGGACATGATCAGCGCTCCCACCAGGTAGGGATCCAGGTAGTGCGGGTCGAGCTCCGTGATCACCTGGCCGTAGATGTGCTCCAGGTAGGTGTAGCGATCCTTGATGTCGTAGTTGCCGTAGTACTGGATCGACCACAGGTAGACCATGTCGGCCACGAGCCCGTCGAACCCGAGCGAGACCGCCTTGAGGTACTTCCCCGAGGGCAGGTACAGGAGCGGGTGCACGGCGCCTGCAGGCTTCGACGCTTCGATCCGCCCCTGGACCAGGATGGCCAGGAGCAGGCCGGTGAGGGCGCACAGCACCATGCTCCGGCGGCGGTTCAGCGCCAGCGCCCGGGCCGTCACTATTGGAGCTCCTTGCGCTCGAACAGGGCACAGGCGGTCCCCAGGATCGCGGATCCGTACAGCGCCATGTAAGCCGCCGCCCAGAGGATGCGCGCGCCGTCGATCGGCAGGCCGTGGACCACCTCGCCCTTGATGTCGAAAGTCCCCAGGTTCGGCAGGAGGTAGTAGAGCGTCCGGCAGAGCGCCTTTCCCCAGGCCGTCGTCAGGCGGACGGCGAGCAGGTCGAGGCTCCACAGGAGGTGGCCGATGACATAGAGCGCCAGCGTCATGACACTCGCCAGGATCGGGGTCGACAGGCAGGAGAACAGAACGGCGATCGCGGTGATCAGCAGGAACTGGCAGTAGAGGAGGAGCACCGCGACGGCCAGCCATCCATTGAACGCCCCCTTGAACAGGAGGACGAGAAAAAACCACGCGGTCATGACCGCCGTGTTGACCAGGAGCGACAGCGCCAGTCCGGCGAATTTGCCGAGGATGAACTCGAAGCGGTGCAGGGGCTTGGCCAGGAGCGTGTAGACGGTGCGCCTCTCGATCTCGCGGCTCACCAGCCCGATGCCGATGAAGACCGCGGTCAGGACGCCGAAGATGTCGATCGTGGCCAGCCCGAAATCCCTGATGATCTTCTCCTCGCTGCCCACGGTCACGAGCGACAGGATCTGCGCGAACGAGATCATCGCGACCGCGAAGATGAGGAGCAGGTAGAGGATGCGGTGGCGGATCGCCTCGCGGAACGTGTTCAGCGCGATGGCGTTGATCCTAGCGAGCATGGCGTTCCGGCGTCTCGGCCGCGCCGGCGGCCGAGGCGCGGGCCTCGCGGATGAACAGGTCCTCGAGCGACTGCCGGCCCGGGGTCACGGAGACCAACTGGGCGCCCCCCCCGTTGAGCGTCGCGAGAATCCGGTGCATATCGGCCGGCGACTCCACCCGCACCAGCAGGCGATCGTCCCGGCGCGACACCACCTGTCCGCAGGGGAGGTTGCCGTTCTTCACGCCCTGGAGCGCCACCTCCCAGTACGGGATGTCGCGCGAGACCAGGTCGTCGATGCGCCCCACCGCCTTCAGCGATCCGCGCACCAGGAGCCCCACCCGGTCGCAGATCATCTCCGTGTCGGACAGGATGTGCGTCGAGAAGAACACGGTGCGGCCGCGCCCCTTCAGCTCCAGGATGATGTCGCGGACCTCGCGTCGGCCGATCGGGTCGAGCCCGGACATCGGCTCGTCCAGGATCACCAGCTCGGGGTCGTTGATCAGGGCCTGCGCCAGACCGATACGCTGCAGCATCCCTTTGGAGTAGTGCCGCAGCTGGCGATCGCCGCGGTTGGCAAGTCCGACCCGGCCCAGGAGCTCGCGGACCCGCCCGCGCCGCGTCGGCGCGTCGATGCCGAACAGCCGCGCGTGAAAATCGAGGAACTCCTCCCCGGTCAGGTAGTCGTAGAAGTACGGGTTCTCTGGAAGGAACCCGACCCGTCGTCGCGCCTCCGCCGGCACCCCCTCCTCGCCGAACAGCCCGACGCTTCCGGAATCCGGAAAGATCAACCCGAGGGCGAGCTTGATGGTGGTCGTCTTGCCGGCGCCGTTCGTGCCGATGAACCCGAAGATTTCCCCCGGCTCGATCGACAGGGAAAGTCCGCGGAGGACCCAGTGCTTCCGGATCGACAGGTGCGAGCGGTAGCTCTTGTGAACGTCTCTCAGCTCGAGGACCGGCATGACACCGCCAATATAGTCTTCCTGCCCATCATTTCAAGACGTTACCCCTCAAGGGGTTACGAACGAATCAGGATGCCGCGGCGAGGTTCCCGCCTCCGGGGCGGGCGATCGGGGCATCATTATTAGTAATGCTGGAACGGCCGCCGGACACGTTCCTCCGATTGCGGGTGATCTCCAGGTACAGCCGCTCCTGAGCCCGCACCATGCCGTCCATGTCGAACTCCGGCAGGACGGCCCGGGCCCTCCGGGCGAGGGCGGATGCGAGGTGCCGATCGTCGAGAAGACGGAGGACGCCGGACGCCATTCCCTCGGCGTCGAGCGGCGCGCAGACGATCCCGGTTTCGCCGTCCCGCAGGATGTCGCGCGTCCCGTCGACACCGGTCGCGACGATCGGCACGGAGGCCGCGATCGCCTCCGGCAGGACGCGCGGCAGCCCCTCCCAGAGGGAGGTGTGCAGGAGCACGTCGAGCCCCGCCATCAGCCGCGGGACGTCCCGCCGCCAGCCGAGGAGGCGCACGCCGGCGGAGAGATTCAAATCGCGGATGCGTCGTTCGAGTTCCCGGCGCAGCTCGCCGTCGCCGGCCAGGACGAAGACCGCCCGGGGCGCCTGCCGGACCACGCGGGCCGCGACCTCGACGAACGTCCGGGGCGACTTCTGGGGCTTCAGGCAGGCGATCATCCCGATCAGGGGCGCATCGGGCGCCACCCCGAGCTGCCGGCGCAGGGCGTCACGCGCCTCGCGTCGCGCGCCGCCGCGGGTCGCCTCTTCGAACGCCTCGAGGTGGACCCCGCTCCGGATCAGGGTGACGCGATCGCGCGCGAAGAGCCCGAGGGCGATCCCCGTCTCGAGGTTGGCGCGCGACACGGCGATGAAGTGCGACGTCGCGCGCGCCGCCAGCCGCTCGGCGCCGACCAGGGCACGGCGGATCGGCCACGGCTGCCCGGCGTGGAATCCGAACCCATGGATCGTGTGCACGACGTGCGGCACGCCGGCCAGGCGCGCCGCCAGCCGTCCGACGACCCCCGCCTTCGACGAGTGCGTGTGCACGATGTCGGGTCGCATCTCCCGGAAGAGCCGATGGAGGTGAACCAGCGCCGCCAGGTCCCGGTGCGGCCTGATGGGGCGCTGCAGGGAAGGGACGAACCGGACCGGCACCCCCAGGCGCGAGGCCTCTTCGTCCAGGATGCCGCCCGGACCGCAGAGGAGGCTCGGCACGAACGGCGCTCCCAGGTGGGACACGGTATACAGGGTGTTGTCCTGCGCCCCGCCGAGCTCCAGCCGGGTGATCACGTGGCAGACGCGCACCCCCCGCTCCGTCATGCCGCCTCTCTCGCCGGCGACGCGCGCCGGGACTGCAGCCACAGCTCCAGGACCAGGAGCGTCCAGATCATCTCGTCATAATTCCTCTGGCCGAGGCGGTGGATCTTGAGGACCGCCGCCACCGAGTCGGAGTTGAGATAGTCGCGCGACAGGGCACCCGGTCCCAGCAGAAGGTCATGCGCCACACCATGAAGATCGGATCGGAACCAGTGATCGATCGGCATCCCGAACCCCTTCTTGCGCGACCGGCGGACGCTCTCGGGAATGTGGCCCCGGTACACCCTGCGCAGGAACCGCTTCCCGCCC
This sequence comes from Candidatus Polarisedimenticolia bacterium, assembly GCA_036001465.1. NCBI lineage: Bacteria > Pseudomonadati > Acidobacteriota > Candidatus Polarisedimenticolia > Candidatus Polarisedimenticolia bacterium. Next base: position 55,196 of record DASYUH010000086.1, on the reverse strand, counting down.
CGCGCGCCGATCTTGAGGGCGGACGGCAGGGAGGCGGCGAATTCCACCACGCGGTGATCGAGAAACGGGCTCCGGAGCTCCAGGCCGAAGGCCATCGAGGTGATGTCCGCCTTGAACAGGAGGTCGTCGGGCAGGTAATGGAGGAGATCGGCCCGCAGGAGGCGATCGATCAGGCTCTCCGATCCCCAGTCGTTGGGAATCATGCCGAGGGCGCGGGTGGGGTCGATTCCGGCGACACGCGCGGCAAACTCGGGCCGGTACAGTCGCGCGATTCGGCGCGCCCCGGGGTTCGCCATCCACAGGGCATTCCGCTCGCGCGCCGGCAGCTCCCATCCGTCGAAGAAGCGTCGCAGCCGCCCGGAGAGGTTGTGCCTGGTCTTCTCGGACGACAGCGCCTCGAGGAGGGCGTGGAACGGCGTGCGCGACACCACGCCGGGGAGCCATCCCATCCGGTCGGCGAGCCAGTGCGCCCGGTAGCGGTCATATCCCGCGAAATTCTCGTCCCCCCCGTCCCCTCCCAGCGCCACCTTGACGTGCCGGGACACCGCGCGCGCCAGGTGCCAGGAAGGCACGATCGACGGGTCGGCAAAAGGAGTTTTCAGGTGCCTCACGATGGCCCCGAGCGTGTCGATCACCGGCTCCTGGACGGTCATTTCCTCCAGGCGGATGCCGAAATAGGCGGCCGTGGCGCGCGCCCGCGGCCGCTCGTCATAATCGGTCTCCGTGAAGCCGAGGGTGAAGGCCCCGAAGGCCCCGGCGTGGTTCCGCCGGATGTGGTAGGCCACGGCGGTCGAGTCGAGCCCGCCCGACAGCAGGAGCGCCACCGGCACGTCGCTGCGCAGTCGGATCTTGACCGCGTCGTCCATCAGGAGCCGATAGCGCTCCTCCCACTCCACCGGCCGCCCGCGCGGAGGTCCGGCGTTCTGCGGCAGGGACCAGTACGGCTCCAGGCGGATCCGGCCGCTGTCGTAGAACAGGACGTGCGCCGGCGGCAGTTGCCGGATCGAGGTGTAGGCGGTTCCCGGGTGCGGAATGAAGCGCAGCGCCAGGGCGTGGTGGATCGCCCGCGGATCGAGGTCGGGATGGAAGCCCGGCTCGGCGAGAAGACCTCCGATCTCGGACGCGAAACGGATGCCGCCGTCCTCGAGCCGGTACACCAGCGGCTTGACGCCCAGCCTGTCCCGGGCCAGAAGCAGCGTGCGCCGGCGCTCGTCCCATAGGGCGATGGCGAACATGCCGGCCAGCCGGCGCAGGAAATCGGGGCCGTGCGCCAGGTAGAGCTGGAGGAGGACCTCGGTGTCCCCGGTCGAGCGGAACCGGACTCCGTGCCGCTTCAGCTCCTCCCGCAGCTCGACGTGGTTGTAGATCTCGCCGTTCCACGACAGGACCACCTGTCCGTCGGGGCTGGCCATCGGCAGGTGCCCCGCCGGAGACAAATCAAGGATCGCCAGACGGCGGCTGGCCAGGCCGATGCCCGGACCGATGTGCTCCCCCGCGTCGTCGGGGCCGCGGTGCGCCACGGCGTCGGCCATGGCGCGGAGCGCCGCCTCGTCGGGGCGGCGTGTATCCCGGTACGCGATGCCGGCCAGCCCGCACATGTCAGTCTCCCCTCACGGGCACGCCCGGCGGGCGCGCCGGCCCCCTCCGAGCGCTGCGTCCAGCCGCCCTGCGAGCTCCATGCCGGCCTGGATCGCCCCTTCCATCGAAGAGTATTCCCACGATCCGAACCGACCCGCGGAATGGATGCCGGCGGCCTGCAGCGTCTCGTGCACCCTCGGCAGGCTGCCCGCGCGGAAGCGGTCGTAGATGACGTACGCCGGATCGAGGACCTGGACACGGCGGTACACGACCCGGTCCCCTTTCCACAGGATCCCGGCGCGCCGCAGATCGTCGACCGCCGCCCCGACGACCTCGTCCTCCTCGAACGGCTCGTCGCGCAGGAGCGATCGCTCGACGTACAGGGACGAGCAGCCGCGCGGTGCCAGCGAGGGGGACAGGTTCGCGGGGAAGCCCACGCGATAGAAGGAGAACTCCGGCTCCGGGAAGTAGATCCAGTGCGCCCCGGAGATCGGATCGCGGTCCACGCCCAGGCTGATGTTGAGGACCCGCACGGCGCGCAGCCGGGCGCCGACCTCGGGCAGCCCGCCGTCGAGGCCGCGCGTGATCCTGAGAAGATGGTCGAGAGGCAGGGTCGACACCAGGGCCTCGTACCGCACCTCGCGGCCGCCGGCGAGTCGCACGACGCGGGCGCGCGCGTCCACCGCTTCGACCGTCTCGTTGAGGCGCACCTCCGTGCCGCGCCGCGCCAGCGCCTCGGGCAGGGCGCTGATGCCTCCCCGCCGGGGATAGAGAAAGACCGGGTTGTATCCGAGGCCGCGCACGGTCGCGCCGAACGCCCCGTCGAGGACCTCCTTGAGCGCCGGGCGGGGGATCGACCACGAGACCCAGCCGCACTCGATCTCGTCGAGGTCCGTGCGCCACAGCTTGGTGTTGTACGGCACCATGAAGTGCCGGGCGATGCCCGCGCCGAACGTGCGCGAGGCCCACTCCCTGAATGTCAGCTGCGTCATGTCCGGCTCCCCCTCCGCCGCCCGACGCACCAGGGCCTCGACGAATCCGCCGACGCACTCCTGCACGACCTCCGGCGGCAGGCCGTGGAGGTTGGCCTGGAACGGGTAGGGGGTGAACACCTTGTTGGAATAGATCATCGCCCGGCGCTCGTGACGCGCAAAGGCGCCCGGCAGGATGGCATCCACCAGCGATTGCACCCGGGGGTCGCGCAGGTGGAGCAGGTGCCCGGTGCAGTCGAAGGTGAAGCCGTTCTCGCTGTGGGTGCGCGCCAGACCGCCGACCTCACGCTCCCGTTCGAGCACGACGCTCGGCGTGCGCAGGTGGTAGGCGGCCGACAGGCCGGTGAGGCCCGCTCCCAGAATCACCACCGGACAGGAGTCGCTCATCCGTTGACCTCCGGTCGCACGGAAGCGCCCGTCATAAGGACATGTCGATGCGCCGGAGACACAGCGCCAGGACGATCGAAGCCAGGGCGATGCCGGCCAGGATGCCCAGGGCGACCGGCCCCCCCGCCAGCATCATGGCGATCGCCAGTCCGCCGAGCACCACGGTCGCCGCCCAGGAGGCCCGGACGGTCTCCACGGTCGTCAGCCGCCACTTGCGCAGCCGCAGGGCAAAGTGGTCCGGGCTGCCGAGAAAAACCGGCAGGCCGCGGCGGTACCGCACGTACATCACGAAGAGCATGTCGAAGATCGGCACGCCCAGAATGACGACGGGGGCGACCGAGGCCACCAGGTTCTGCCGCGTGTACGAGTTGTTCATGGCCAGCGCCCCCAGCATCAGCCCGATGAACATGCTGCCCGTGTCCCCCATGTAGATCCGGGCCGGCGGGACGTTGTAGCGCAGGAACCCGACCAGCGACCCGCACAGGGCGGCGAGAAGAATGGCGTACGCCTGCCGCCCGTTGACCGCCGCGATCAGAAACAGGATGAAGGACGCCGCGGCGGCGACACCCGCCGCCAGGCCGTCCATGACGTCGATCAGGTTGAAGGCGTTGATGATCCCGAGCAGCCACAGGAAGGACAGGACGATCGCCACGGGGGGGGGCAGGAATCCGAGCTTGATGTACACGGAGGCGTTGATCAGAGTCAGGACGGCCACCACCTGGCCCGCCAGCTTGATCCCCGGGGACAGCACTCCCAGATCGTCGATGAGGCCGAGGATCACGGCGATCGCCCCGCCCAGGAGCATCCCCAGCACCTCGGTCGAGTCGAAGCGCCGGGTCGCGGTCAGAGCCAGGAGGAACGACAGGTAGATCGCCAGACCGCCGAGGTACGGCACCGGCTCCGCCTGATTCTTCAGACGGCCGTCGGGCCGATCGACGATCCCGAAGCGCAGCGCAGCCGTGCGCATGAGGGGAGTGGTGTACAGGCTGATCACCAGGGCCAGCCCGAAGGCCAGGGCGCATTGCAGCAGCCACCCGCTCAACTCCCGCTCCGCCGGCCGCCGGCCGCGGCCGGTGCGGCCTGGCCACGGCTGCGATCGAGGAGATCACGATAATGCTCCTGGAGCTCCCGCACCATTCTCTCGATCCCGAATCGCTCGCGCGCCCGCGCGCAGCCGGTGCGGGCCAGGCGCTCCGCCAGGCCGCGGTTTCTCAAGAGAAGCCCGCACGCGGCGGCCAGGGCCGGGGCATCACCGGGCGGCACGAGGACCCCGGTCTCCCCGTCCACCACGACCTCCACAACACCGCCGACGCGGCTGGCCACGACCGGGGTGCCCACGGCCATCGCTTCGACGGCCGTCAGCCCGAATCCCTCCCACAGCGAGGGCTGCACGAACAGGTCGAAGGCGCGCATCACGTCCGGAACGTCGCGCCGGGGTCCGGCGAAGGTGGTGCAGTGGCTGACGCCCTCGCGCGCCGCGCGCGCCTCGAGGGAGCCGCGCGCCGGGCCCTCGCCGACGACGGCGAACCGGAGGCGCGGAAAGTCCCGCGCCAGAAGGCGCGCCGCCGCGAGGAAGACCGCCAGTCCCTTCTTCGGCTCGACCAGGCGGCCAAGGGACCCGATCAGCAGATCGTCCGGCGAGGCCCCGAGCTCCCTGCGAATCCGCTCGCGCGTCCGGGGTTCACGAGACTCGTCCGGGAGCTCGATGCCGTTTGGCAGGGTGCGCACCAGCCCGGCAGGCAGGCCGAGGACATTCAGCGCGTGGTGCCGCACCGCCTCCGAGCAGGCCGTGACCGAGTCCGACAGGGGGGCCGTGAGCCGCTCGATGAGGCGGTGGTAGAAGCGCATCCAGACGTCGGTGTCGTGGTGGGCCGTGACCACCACGGGCACGGAAGCGAGGCGCCCCAGGATCCGCGCGGCGACGTTGGCGCGGAACATGTGCCCCTGCAGGATCTGGATCCGGTCGCGCCTGAGGATCGACAGGAGCCGCCCGAAGGCGCGCAGATCCCACGCTCCCCGCCCTCCCAGGGCCACGGCGCGCACACCGCACGCCTCGAGCTCGTCCCCCAGGAGCCCCCAGCCCTTGAGACCGACGATCGTGACCTCGAAGCCCTCGCGCTGCAGCCTGGGTGCGGTCGTCAGGATGAGCTGCTCCGCGCCTCCGATACCGAATCCGACCGTCAGGATCAGCAGGCGGGGCCGGCCGCCCCCTGGCGCCGGATCCGCGCGCGGGGCGGAGCTCTCCTCGCGCTCCGGCGGCGGCGACGGTTGCGTCCGGGCGGAGATCATCGCGCCCTCCCCAGGACACGGGCGTAGAGGGCATCCACCCGGGCCGCCTCGGACTCGATCGAGTGTCGCTCCGCCGCCCGGAGCGCCGCCGTCTCTCCCAGCCGGCGGGCCGCGGCGGGATCGAGCAGGATCGCGATCGAAGCGGCGGCCAGCGCATCGGGATCGCCGGGAGGAACCAGGACGCCGGACTCGCCGTCGTCCACGATCTCCGGGATTCCCCCCACCCGGCTGGCGACGACGGGAAGCCCCGCCGCCATCGCCTCGAGCAGGCTCAATCCGAACCCTTCGTAGAGGGAGGGCTGCACGAAAAGGTCCAGGGCCGCCAGGACCCGTGCGACGTCCCGCCTCTGCCCGAGAAACTGCACCCGGTCTCCCACTCCCAGGAGCCTGGCCTCCTCCTCGAGCGCGCGGCGCTGTCCCCCCTCGCCCGCCAGGACCAGGCCGGCGCCCGGCAGCGCCCGGAGGATGGCGGGAAGGGCCCGCAGGAGGTGCGCGTGCCCTTTCTCGGGCGACAGCCGCCCCACGGCCCCCAGGAGGGGATCGAGAGGGCGCAGGCCGAGGGCCCGGCGCGCCTCGGCGCGCGGCACCGGGGCCACGGGGGCCGCCACACCATGCCCGATGATCGTCATCTTCCGCCGCGGCAGGCGCTCGCACGACTCCAGGAAGGAGGCCAGCCCCTCCGACACGACGATCACGGCGTCGTCCATCGCGTACGCCAGCCTCTCGAGGAGAAGAAACGGGCCGCGCTTCCAGGTGCGCCGGGTGCGAAACTCGTCGGGAGCGTGCTTGGTCGAGACCACCGCCCGGGCCCCTCCGAGCCGCGCCGCGAGCGCCCCATGGAAGTCGGCCACGTCCATGTGGGTGTGCACCAGCTGGATCCGCTCGCGCGCCACGTAGCGTCGCAGGCGGAGGCAGCAGAGCGGATCGAAGCCGGCGCACGGCCCCATCGGCACCACGGGCGCTTCGATCGCCTCGAAGTCCGGGGCCAGGAGCGGCTCCCCTCTCAGGAACGCCACCCGGAAATCGTAGCGGCGCCTGTCGAGCGCGGCCAGGAGGCGCAGGACGGAGATCTCCGACCCGCCCGGGAGAAGCGTCGAGAGGACGTGCAGGACCCTCACCCTCGCGCCGGCCGGGGCCGGCTCGAGGTCGGCGCGTTCCCGTCTCGCCGCCAGCGTCATCGCCGGACTCCCGCCGCCGCGAGGAGCGGCCGGCCGGAGGCGGCCGCGATCTCCGTCTGCAGAGACGCGAAGCGCCGGTCCCACGTGTGGCGCCGCGCGAAGTCTCGTCGCTCCATCCTCCGGCTCCCCCCCTCGAGCCTTGTCCGTTCGAGCGCGGCGGCGAACTCCTGCGGGGTCGCGGCCACCTCGATCGGCGCCCCCATGGCGGCGGTCTCGCGCATCGGAGTCGCCACCACCGGCAGGCCGGCGGCGCAATACTCGTACACCTTCAGAGGATGGATGGCGTGCGTGAGGGGGCTGAGTTGAAAGGGCACGATCCCGGCGTCGGCCGCGCCCATGTAGGCCGGCAGATCGCCGTAGGGTCGCGGCCCCAGGACGCGGACGTTCGGCAGGTCCCGCAGGATCCGGAGATCGGCCCGCGCCGGTCCCAGGAGCACGAAACCCCAGGCGGGCAGCAGCCGCGCCACCCGCGCCACGAGCCCCGCGTCGAACCAGTGATCGAGCGCCCCGACGTAGAGAGCGCGCGGCCGCGGCGTCCCGCCCAGGTCCTCAGGCTCGGGCGCGTCGGACGATTCGAACGGGGCCGGATCGCACGCATTCGGCAGATGCAGCACCCGGCGTGCTCCCAGCCCGCGGGCGCGCGCCTCGAGCGTCCGGGCGGTCGCCAGGACCAGGCCGGCGCGTCGGCACACTTCCGCCTCCAGCGCCGCGAAGCTCTTCGGCGTGTCGGGGAAGGCGGTCGTCTCGTCGCTCATGCGATAGATCGAGAGATCGTGCGGCACCTCGTCCAGGAGGGCGAGGAACGGGCTGCCCGTCGACATCCACAGGATGTCGAACCGGTCGAACCCGGCCCGCGCCAGGACGTCCCTGAAGCGCGGCAGCGTGGCGCGGAGCGTGAGGCGCTGCATGATGGGCCGATCGAACAGCGGGTAGGGGCGGTACGGCAGGAGAGTCATGGGGGCGTAGGCGAACATCCGGTCGTCATGGAGCCACGTGCCACCGCGCCGCCACAGCTGGAACCGCGCCCGGGTCTCGGCGTTCGACTTGACGAGATTGACGGGCGAGAGCGGGCCGGCGCACCAGACGACCCGCGAGCCTGCGGCCAGGAAGCGCTCGGCATAGTGGTGCCCTCCGACCTTGATCGGGCCCCCGGGCGCGAACGACTCCCACATGAGGATGTTCATCGCTCCCCCCGCACCGCCCGCGCCACGGCGAAGGTGGCGCGCATCGTCGCCTCGATCTCGTGGAGCGCGATCACCCCGTGCGGCTCGCCGCGCAGCGCCCGCCCGATCTCCTCCCACTGCCCTTCGAAACCCTTGTCCTGCCTCCCCAGGTCGAGCGATCCGCCGGCGCCACCGTGCACGGTGAGGCGGATGAAATCATCCAGGACGATGGCCGCCCCGCCCTTGAAGATCTCCAGTCTCTCTTTCGGCAGTCCCGGGTCGCCCAGGCCGCTGTAGACGAGAACGGCGCGCGATCCACCGCGGAGATCCAGGGTCGCGGCGAACGAATCGCCGTTCACCACGCCGACCCCGTCCGACGGCACCGCCGTGGCCCGCGCCGCCAGGACGTCGGGCCCCGCCAGGTACAGCATCAGATCGAGAAAATGGCAGCACTCGCCCAGAATCCGCCCGCCGCCCCGGACGGGGTCCTGCTGCCAGTGCGAGGCCGGCAGGTACCCGGCGTTCACGCGGTAGACCAGGAGCCCGGGCCCCGTGAGCCGCCCCAGGACCTCGCGCGCCCGGCGCGCCAGCGGGCTGTAGCGCCGGTTGAACCCGACGGCCAGGAGCCGCCGCGCCCGGCGCGCCTCGTCGAGAAGCGGCGTCACCTCGGATTCCTCCAGGCAGAGCGGCTTCTCGACCAGGACGTGCCGGCCTGCGCGCAGCGCCTGCAGGGCCTGCGGGGCGTGCAGATCGTGTCGCGTCCCGATCAGCAGCAGGTCGATCGAGTCCTCGCGCAGCAGGTCCTGGACGTCGGTGGTGGCCAGATCGAGGTGGAATCGGCGCGCGGTCTCCCGCGCGTTGAGCGGCGAGGCGGTGGCCACGCCGCGCAGACGGAACGCCCGGTCGCGACGCAGGAGCGGCAGGTGGACGGCCTTGACGAACTCCCCGGCTCCGACGACCCCGACGCCGATGGGGCGCGCCGTGACCAGGCGATCGAGCGCCGAAGGCGCCGGCGCGACGCCGCCCGGCCGCTCGCCGGGCGTGGCATCCCGGGTGTCCGCCGTCGCCGCGCGCGGGGCGATCGAGCCCCCTCCGTCCTCCGTCCCGGCCTCCGGAGGCGCGGGATAGCGCAGGAGGACGCCAACCGGCCTCTCCCCCGGCGTGTCCCGATCGATGGCCTCATACGCCGCCGCCGCTTCGGCGAGGGGAAAAACGCGATCGATCAGGGGGCGCACGCGCACCCGGCCGTCGCGCAGGAGATCGAGAAAGGCCGCCATGTTGCGGTTGAGCGTCCAGCGCACGTACGGAGCCGGATAGTCGATCCCCTGCTCCTCGTAGGAGGGGTCGTACCTCCCCGGACCGTAGGATGTGCTGATCACCACATCCAGCTCCTTGTCGTACATCAGCGCCCGGTCGAGATCCATCCCGACGTCCCCCACGATGACGACGCGCCCCTTCTTGCGGCACAGCCGCATCGCCAGGTTGGCCACCTCCGGGCCCCGCGCCGCCGCGCAGACCACGACCGCGTCCGCCAGGAGGCCCCCCGTCGCCCGCGGAACCTCCTCGCGCGGATCGCGCGCGCCGAAGTCGTGGGCCTCGAGGCCGAGGGCGCGGCCGAGAGCGGCCCGGCCGGGATCGGGATCGAAGCCGAGCACGCGCGCGCCCGCGGCGCGCAGGACCTGGCCGGCGAGCGTTCCAATCAGCCCGAGTCCCAGGACGACCGCGCATTCGCCGACCTGGATCCCCGACCGCCGCACGCCCTGCAGGGCGATCGACCCGAGGGTGGCGAAGGCGGCCTCGTCGAGCGGCACGCCTTCGGGCACCGGCACGGCGAGCATGCGCGGCACGGCGATCCACTCGGCATGGGAGGCGTGCCCGGCGCCGGCGCAGGCGACCGCCGTGCCGGGCGGAAGGTCGAGGACGCCCGGGCCCGCCGCCTGCACCCGTCCGCTGGCGGCGTAGCCGGGCGCCACGGCGTGCGGCTCCCGGGCGCTCCGGATCCGATCCAGGATGGCGCCGGGCCCCTCGGCCGCCAGCACATCGAGCGCCTTGCGGAGCGCCGACGGGTCGGCGATCCGGTTCAGGATCGAGGCCGCCTCGCCGGCGTGGAGCGCGGCGCGCTCCGTGCCGGCGCTGAGCACGGAGTACAGCGTGCGCACCAGCACCCGCCCCGGACCGGCCTGGGGCGCGGGAACCTCCTCCAGCACCGCCCTTCCCTCTTTGAGGAGCACCTGCTTCACGGCCACTCCTCCCGAAGCGTCCGGGCGGGCCCCCCGGAAGGGGCTCCGGGCTCGATGGCGAAGCGTGCGATGGCCGGCAGATCGCCGGTCCACTCGTAGCGCACGACGCGCGCGCGCTCGACCCGGCCGTACCCCGGCGAGAACAGATCGTCCTCCAGGTAGCCCCGGGCCCCTTCCGGCAGGGACACCGGCAGGAGACCGAACTCGACCCCGCCGCTCCGGAAACGCGACGGGCAGCCGAGATCCCGATCGGCCAGCACGCAGCGCGGTCCCAGGTGGAAGAACCATTCGATGCGATGCCGGCCCCGGCCCTCGAGTCGATCCTCGATCACGAAGCGACGCGTCCTCTTGTTCAGAAGGACGATGCGGCGATGCACGACGGGATCGGGAAGGCGGGCGTATCCGTGGTGCAGCGCCTCGGCCAGGTCGAATCCGGTGCGCGACTCGAAGCGCACGACCTCGGGGCGATCGATCCCCGGCAGCTCGAACGGCCTCCCGGGGAGCGGGTTGATCTCCTCGCCGTCGACCCGCACCGTATTATGGGCCGCAGTCGACCGGAAGCGGTCCCTGAGCGGCAGGTCCGGCGTGTAGCCCCCGGTCCCCGGATCGACGAGCAGGTCCTCCCCCAGCGCCTGGATCTCCACCGCCAGCGTATCGTTGTGGGCGTGCGTCCCGAGCCCTCCCAGGCCCACCGGGCCCGTCTCGAAGAAGGCGTACAGGTCGTCGTGCCGGAGAAGGACGGCGCCGCCCTCCTTGAAGTGCCTTCCGGTCACGCTGACCCGGGGCGCCGCCGGCGACTCCAGCCGCCGGGCGCAATCCTCTCCGAAGAACCAGAACGCTTCCTCCCAGCGTCCCCCAGCCAGGGCGAAGAGGGCGCCGTCGTCGAAGGCACACCCGCCGAGCGCCAGCAGGTGCCGGTGATCGCGCCGATCGGCGTCGTAGTCGCCGAGGATCTGCAGGCGTCCGTCGTCGTTGTCCCCCACCTGCGGCGCCAGGCCGTCCGGCTTGGTGTAGTGCGCGACGTAGCCGACCATGGCGTGCACGCGGTGCCGGAGGGCCGGCAGGCGGAAGCCGGCCCGTTCCAGGAGCAGCAGGGACGTCAGGGCCATCTCGGTCATCAGGCGGTGGTAGGAGGTCGAGGCTTCGTAGTCCACTCCGTCCGGGCCGGTCTGCCGCTCGTTTTCGCGGGCGATCTCGGTGATCGCCAGGCCCCTCCAGGAGTCGGCCTCCGGAGCGCCCCGGAACAGGAGCCCCAGGAACAGCAGCCCCACGAGATCGGCGAAATAGTGGTTGCCGCTCGGTCCCGCACCGGCCTCGAGGTTCAGGACGATGAACCGTCCGTGCACGAACAGCGAGCGGAACAGCAGGGACGCGAGCGGACGATCCGCCAGGATCTCCGGCCGGAACAGGGCGTACGCCCAGATCCAGTTGACCGCCCGGATGGCGACGTCCATGGCGCACGTCCAGTTCACGCCGCGCCCCGGGCGATTCCCCGCAATCCAGTCGAGGACCTGGGCGCGGAACTCCGCGTAATATCGCCCATCCCCGGTCAGCCACAGGGCCTGCCCGAGCGCCGGCAGGTGCTGGAAGCGGGAGAGCTCCCAGGGGACCTTCACGTCGAAACCCCTCCCGAAATCCCCTTCGAGGCGGGCGCGCAGGTCCTCGAAATGGGCGCCGGGCTCCCAGTGATGCCCCGCCTTGAAATCGGCGTGCCAGGGGATCCGGGGTCCCAGGTCCCGGTCTCCCGAGCCAAGGAGATCGAAACGGTGCGCCAGGACCCGGTCGGCCCGGGCGATGACGCGCGCCCGTCTCTCCGGGTGGCGCGTGGCGAAGTACGTCGCGGCGAATTCGCGCCGCAGGTCGCCGAGGAGCAGGCGGCTCGAGGCATCGTGCCCGGCGGCCGCCAGGAACTCCTCGAACGTGCCGAAGCGCCCCCCGAGGTCGCCGAGGAAGGCGTTCTCGGACGGCAGCGCCAGGCGCGCGCCGTCCTGCAGGCGGCGCACCGCCCGTCCGACGCGCCTCTTCAAATCGCGCGCCGCGCCGATCGGCAGCTGGAGCGCCCGGCTCAGCTCCATCGCAGAAGCCCCATGTCGCGCAGGCGTGACAGAAGCCCCTGGGCGCGCGACTCCCAGGTGTGGCGCTTCTCCGCGGCGGCGCGCGCGGCCCGGCCGAGCCGGTCTCTTTCATCGGGACGGTCGACGAGCCGCAGGATCGCGGCGGCGAGCGCCGCCTCGTCCCCCGGCGGCACCAGGAGCGCGGTCCGCCCGTCCTCGAGCACCTCGCCGATCTGCTCCAGCCGGCTGGCCACGATGGCGCGCCCCATCGCCATGTATTCGAAGAGCTTGGTCGGTGATCCGAAGAACCGGCTGCCATCCGCGTTCGCGACGTGCGGCGCCACCAGGATGTCCATGGCCGCCAGGTGACCAGGCCCGTGCTCCTGCGCGACGAGCCCGGTAAACCGGGCGCGATCCAGGACGCCAGCCTCCGCCAGGATCGCTTCCGCGGCGCCCCGCTCCGCGCCGTCGCCCACGAACAGGAAGCGCGCCTGCGGCCGCGCGGCGAGGACGCGCGACGCCGCCCTCGCCATCACGCTGGCCCCGTGCCAGACGCCGAACGTGCCGATGAACCCACAGACGCAGGATCCGCTCAGGCCCAGCCGCGTCCGGACCTCGGTGGCGTCGAGGCCGGGATGGTAGCGCTCGGGATCGACGGCGTTCGGCAGCACCACGACCCGCCCGGGCTCGACGCCGCGCGCCACGACGTCGTCCCGGAGCGCCCCGGAGACCACCGACACCAGGTCGGCATGGCGCAGGTTGATCGCCTCGATCCTCTCGTACAGCGCCCGCTGTCCGAGCGGCCGTCCCCAGTGATCGGCGATCCAGACTTCGGAGCCGTTGTATTCGAGCACCAGGGGAATATCCAGGCGGCGCGCCAGGGCGACCCCGGCGTGATTGGCCGGATCGAAGCGCTGGTACAGGAAGCCGGGCGGATTCTCCGCGAGGAGGCGGGCGGCGTGCTTCTCGAAGTGAAACGAGTGCGCCAGCGCCGCGACCTCGCGGCCGACGTTGTACAGGCGCTTCGGAGCGACCACGCGCACCTCGTGCCGGCAGATCCCGATCGCCCCGGGACGCCCCGAGGCGATGAAGCCGACCTCGCACCCGGCGGCCGCGAGCCCCGCGGCGACCCCGGCGGTGTGCCCGACCGATCCGCCCGCCCGGATGCCGGACCAGAAGTCGGTGCGCAGGTAGACCACGCGGCGCCCGGTCGCGGGCTTCGGACGATGGCGTGCCACAAGGGCCAGGCGGCGGACGCGCGCCGCCGTCCTCAGGAGGGCCCCCGCCGACGCCGCCAGTCCCGCGACGAGAAACGGCAGGTCGCGTCCGAGAAACCGCCCGGGCGACAGACGCAGGCGCCGTCCCTGCAGGTCGAGAATGGAGGTCGGCCTCCCCGCGGCCGCGGCACCGAGAGCCTGGATGCGCCAGAGCCTTTCGTGGGCGTCGAGGTCGTCGATCAGAAAGACCACCTCGGCGCACGGCAGGGACCGGAGCATCGCGGCGGCGCCCCACGGTCCGGCCCCCGCGAGGTTCTCGCGTCGCACCTCCAGGACGGCACGGCCCGGGAGCAGGCGCGGCAGAAGCCTCCCCGCCTCCGCCCGATCCCGTGCCAGGAAGACGACCGCGGCCGCAGGCTCGGGAGCACCCCTCTCTTCCCCGGGGATCGCGTCTCGCAGACGGACGGCCGCGCCGGTCATCTCAGGCGGCCTCCCGGGCGATCCAGTGATCGTACCAGCCGCTCAGGTTGTACAGCGTCCACAGGTGCCAGCTGTGGTCGCGCGCCCCGCTCCGATGCGCCTGGAACAGGCGCTCGACATGGTCGTAATCGAGGAGGTTCTCGCTTCGCAGGCGCGAGTTCATGACCCCGGAGAAGGCGGGGGCGTACAGGTCGCCGCGCAGCCACTCCTTGATCGGCGCCCCGAATCCCTGCTTGGGACGATGGATGATTTCGTCGGGAAGGATCCCGGCCATCGCCTTTTTCAGAATGTACTTGGACTGGCCCTGCCGGATCTTGAGATCCGTGGGCACGCGCATGGTGAACTCGACGAGCGCATGATCCAGGAAGGGCACGCGCGCCTCGATCGACGACGCCATGGTGATCTTGTCCACGCGCATGAGCAGGAGCTCCGCCAGCCGGTTCTTGAGCTCCAGGTAGATCATCCTCTTTCCGAAGTCGCTGTCCTTGATGCGGCTGCGCGCCGTCCGGTCGATCCCGAGGACGACGTCGTGCGAGCTCAACCCGTCGATCCGGCGGAGCACCTCGTCGGACAGCAGGCGCCTCTTTTCGGCCTCGCGCCAGGCGATCGCGCCGCCCCAGAAGAAGGTCTCGTCGAGCGCCACGGAGCGCAGGAGATCGAGCCGCTCGCCTCCCCGGCGCAGGAGGAATGCGAGGCCGCGCGCCGCATGGTAGGTCAGGGCGCGCAGCACCCGCGGCAGCCCCATCAGGGGCTTCACGAAGCGCGCCTGGTTCCTGTACATGCGCAGGTAGTGATCGTAGCCGAAGAACTGCTCGTCGCTGCCCTCCCCGACCTGGACGACGATCGTGCCGCTCCGCCTCGCAAGGCGCGCCACGTAGTGCAGGGGCACGCACACCCAGTCGGCGATCGGCTCGTCCTGGTGGAACACCAGCTCGGGCATGAAGTCGAGAAGGTCGCGCCAGCCGATCTCCACCTCGTGATGGTCGGTCTTGAACAGCTGGGCCACCTTGCGGGCGTAGGTGAACTCGTTGTGCTCCGGGTGGTCTCTGAAGCCCACGGAAAAGGTGCGCACGGGCCGGTCCATGATGCGCGCCATGAGCGCCACGTTGGCGGAGGAGTCGAGCCCGCCCGAGAGGAACACGCCGAACGGCACGTCCGCCATCATCCGCTTTTCGATCGATTGCGTCAGCAGGTCGCGGACGCGGGCGACGCAGAAGTCCTCGTCCTCGTACCGCGCCCCCTCCTCGGGCGGGGCGTCCATCGGATCCCACCAGGTCTCCGAACGGATGGTCCCCCGGCTGTCGATGATCACGCGGGTCGAGGGCGGCATCTTGTGGACCCCCTGGAACAGGGTCCGCGGGGCGGGCGAGGCGATGAACGTCAGGTAGTGATAGAAGGCGGCCAGGTCGATCCGCCGCGACATCCTCGGGTGCTCCAGGATGGCCTTGATCTCCGAGGCGAACAGGACGGTCCCCGGCAGGACCGCGTAGTACAGCGGCTTGACGCCGATCCGGTCGCGCGCCAGGAGGAGCTCCTTGCGGCGGTCGTCCCAGATGGCGAGGGCGAACATCCCCTCCAGCTTGCGGACGAAATCGGGGCCCTCCTCCTCGTACAGGTGCAGGAGCGTTTCGGTGTCGGTGCGCGATCGATACACGTGCCCCCTGGCCTCGAGGCCGGGGCGCAGCCGCGCGTGGTTGTAGATCTCGCCGTTGAAGGTGATCCAGATCGTCCCGTCCTCGTTCGTCATCGGCTGGCGGCCGGCGGGAGACAGATCGATGATGGACAGCCGCCGGTGTCCCAGCCCCACCCGGCGGTCGGGGGACAGGTAGATCCCCGCGTCGTCCGGGCCGCGGTGCGTCATGGTGTCGCGCATCCGGATGAGGGTCTTTTCTTCGACCGCTCGCTCCCCTGGTCCGAACTCAATGACACCGCAGATGCCGCACACCGCGTGACCCCGTCATCTCTCACACAATGAAGGACTTGCGAAGAGGCAATATAGTTCCCGGGCGGGGGCTTGTCCACATTTTGACGCCGGGCATCGATCACCTCCCGGATGGCGTCGGAGGAGCCCGATCCGGGACTCGAAAGTCTCCCGGGGACCGTGGGTCCGGGTCCCCGACTGACCCGCTCAGGCGCACCTCCAGCCGCTCCCTTTCGGATCGCGAATCGGCGAGGATTTCACGGGCGTAACCGCTGTCCTGGACCTGGGCCGGCAGGCTCGAGACCGTCGTTCCGGCTGCGGCCAGGGAGGCCCGCGCTTCGTCACGCCGGCCCATGTCCAGAAGAATGGACGCCTCCAGGATGCGGGCGCGCACGAACCCCGGCTCGAGACCCAGCGCCTCGCGAATAATCAGAAGAGCCTGATCGCGTTTCCCCAGTTCGACGAGGTGCGCAGCCAGTTCGATCCGGGGGCGGGGGTCGAGGGGGGCCAGGCGGGTGGCCCGGTCGTAAAGCTCGACGGCGCGCGCGCCGGCGGCGGGGTCCGCGTACAGCCGGGGGACCAGACGGGCCTCGAGGCGCGCGCGCAGAAGGGGGAAGCGGTAGTCGATCGGCTTGAGCCGTTCCGCATCGAGGAGCTCGCTCTGGGCCCCCGCCAGGGAATCGGGCGAGAGCGGCTCGGAGTTCAGGAGGGCCATGGCGAGGTCGTGGTGGTACTCCGGCTGGAACGGCACCAGGGCGGCGGCGCGCTGCATGTGGCGCAAGCCTTCGCGGCCGAGTACGTGGGCGATCCGCGCCTCCCGGTCCGCCAGGAACGGCAGGAGAACCGCCAGCAGGAACAGGTAGGCGAGGCCGGCGGCGATCAGAAGACGGGCGGGACGCGCCGGACTCCAGGACAGCACGGCGGGGGATCGGCGCAGGACACCCAGGGCCGTGCCGGCGAGCAAGGCCGGAAGGATCGTCAGGGCCGGGCGCTCCTGCAGGTCCTCCACGGTGGCGTGGACGAGGAGCGCCAGGATCGCGAGGCCGACGCCGCTCAGGCTGCCGTCGAGATCGATGGCGGCCGCTCTCCCTTTTCTCCTCAGCAGGGCGAGAAGACTGGCCACGGCGGCCGCCGCGAAGCACGCCGCCCCGGGCGCCCCGGCTTCGGCGACGAGAGTCAGGTAGGCGTTGTGCGCCCCGTGAAAGGTGCGGCCGTAGCGCACCGGGCCGTCATCGATCGGGAAATTGTAGGCCGGTGACACATGCGGGAAATTCGCCGGCCCGTACCCGAGAAGCGGGCGATCCCGGACCATCTGCCACGCCGCCTTCCAGATCTCGACCCGCCGATAGCGGTAGGGATCCTCCGCGCGCGCGAACCGCTGGTGCAGGACCAGGCTCATGGTCAGGCCGAGAAGCCCGATCATCAGGAAGGCGATCGCGCGCAGCCGAGGCCTCATGCGCCGGCGCTCGCGGATGGCGAACACCACGAGCCCGGCGAGAAGGGCCAGGAACGCTCCCCGCGACTCCAGAAGGCCGATCGACAGGAGATGGAGCGCCGCGGACGCGGCCCACAGGAATCGCGCGCGGGGCCGCATGACCGGCGCCGCCGCCGCGGTGGCGCTCAGGAAGAAGCCCAGGTTCAGGAAGGCGGCCAGGTGGCTCGGGTTCAGGAACGACGCGCCCGCCGCCATCGCCCCGCCGCCGGGATACCTGGCCAGAACCAGGAGCGCCTGCGCCGCGGAGGAGACGGCCACCAGCGCGCGGAGTCGACTGAGGTCCGCCTCGGCGGTGGCGGCGAGAGCCGCGACGGCAAGCAACAGGCAGGGCATGAGGAAGTCGCATGCCCCAAGGCCCGCAGCGTACGGGTACGCGGCGGCCAGGGCCGAGGCGCCGGCCGCGGCCAGGGCGGCGCCCATCGCAAGAGCCACCGGAACGAGGGGATCGGTGAAATCGGGACGACCGATTCGGATCGATCGCATCCAGGCCGGGGACGCCACCGCCACGTACAGAAGCACGAGGCTGTGCAGAAGGAAGAGCGCCGCCGGGTCGCGTCCCCCCTCGCGGAACGGAGCCAGAAGGACGATTCCCGCGCCGACGGCAAGAAGCGAAAACCTCATCATCGGTTTCGAGCCTCGAACGGACGCAGGCCCGCGCGGTAAAGCTCCTTGAGCGGGTAGAGGCGATGCGCCGCCAGCAGCTCGCGATAGGCATCGGCAGGGCGTTCCGCGGCCGCGTGGTAGAGCGACAGGGTGTAGTGCCGGATGGCCGATTCCGGGTCGAGCCTCGCGGCCAGGAGCGCGGCGCGCTCCCCTTCGGCCCCAAGCGCCATGTCTCGCATGCCGTGCGCCAGGACCCACTCCGAGATGAATGCCGGGGGGGACGGATCGGACGGACGGCGGGCCGCCGCGAGGCGCGCCAGCGCCAGGGCCGTCCCCGGTTCCCCGTCCGAGGCCGCCTCCTGCGCTCGCTTCAGCAGATTCCGGGACAGGGCGCCCGCGACGGCGTGGGCCGGCAGCGCCAGGGCCAGGACGAGCGCCAGGGCGGCCGGAGCTCGTCGTGACGTTCGCTCTCGGTCCCCCTGGGTCGCCAGGCCGGCCCCGAGAAGTACGCTCGCCGGCAGCGCCACGCCCGGCAGGAAGGCGGTGAAATCGATCAGGTTGTGCACCAGGAACGCCGCCCCGGCGGCGAGCACCGGCAGGTCTCCTCCGCCGGCGCGCCAGGCAGAGCGCAGCCGCGACCCCACGGCCGCGGCGAACAGGATCAGAGGCACGATCGCCCACGCTCCCCAGCCGGCCACGGCTTGAAGATACGAATCGTGCGCGTAGCGCGTCTCGTTCATCCCGGGCTCGATGTACCGGGGGTAGAAGGTGCCGAACGATCCCGGCCCGGTGCCGAACAGCGGATGATCGCGGATCATCAGCACGGCGGCGCGCCAGTTGCCCGCCCGCAGGAGGAATGGATCGGAGCCGGGCGAGCCGATCTCCCCGCGGCGCGCATACAGGAAGAAGGCCGCGCCGGCGATCGCCAGCGCCAGCACGCCCGCGCGCAGCCGGGCCGGGCGCCCCGGAGCGATGAACGGGAGCGCCAGGACGATCGAGACCGTGGTCGCCAGGAGCGCCCCGACCGATCGGGTCAGAAAGAGCGCGTATCCCTGGAGCAGCGCCGCCAGGAGGATGCCGGCCCGTGCGACGGTCCCGGGCGCGCGCCTCATCAGGGCGAGGGTCAGGGGGAGACTCATCGCGAGGAACCCGCCCAGGGCGGCGGGGAGCGTGAAGGGCCCGGACGGGCGGCCCGCCTCGAGACGCGCCAGGACCAGGGCCGATCCCTCTCCTCCTCCGGCGCGCAGGGCGCCCGCCTCGATCGGGTAGATCACGTGGTGCTGCATGACCGCGCGAAGGGCGGCGACGCAGGCGAGAGTCACCAGCAGGCCGACGAAGGCGTCACGAGCCCGGGGCTCCGTCGCCATCCTGCGGCCGATCAGGGCGGCCAGGATGAGCGCCGTGGCATCGCTCGCTTCATCCAGCGCGCGCGCGCGGCAGGCCGCGGTCGCGATCGCCACGATGGCGAACGGCAGGAGGCCCCAGGTCCAGGCCGGGAGAAACGCCGGCCGATCCCCGCCCTCCAGGGCGAGGAGGCCGATCGCTGCGGCCAGGAGCGCCTTGCACGCGGCGCCCGCGATCGGGTCGATCTCGGGGGGGAGGAGCACGGCCAGCGCCAGGACGGCGCAGCCGAGCGCCGCAACGAGGAGCGGGACGCGGGCGGGCCGGATCGGATCAGGCGGCACCGGTCACTCCCCGCGCCTTCGGGCGGCGGCTCGAGGCGGCCCGGGACGCGCGCAAAAAAATGCGGGCGGCCCGTGGAGGCGCCGCCCGCCTGATTCTCGGTGCCCGGACCTTTAGGTCTGGGTACCCTGCGGCCACTGGAAGAACTGGCCGTTGGCGAACAGAATGTCGCAGACGAAGTCGCCGGTCTGGCCGCCCGTCTGCACACCCTGCGTGCCGTCCTTCGCCGGGCTCGTGATCGTGTACTGCGCGCCGGTCGCGGTCGAGTCGACGTCCCACGCGTTGTTCCAGCCGTCGGTCGACGGCACCGTCTTGATGTAGATCGGGGACACGTGCGTGCTGAGGGCCGCCGCCGCGATGCTGGCCATGCCCTTCGGGTAGAAGTTGTTGTCTACCGCGTAGGACTCGATCGACGTACCGAGCGACCGCATATCGGCCATCGTCCTCTTCTGCTTGCCCCGGTCGATGGCATTCAGCAGGTTCGGTATCGCGATGGCCGCGATGATCCCGATGATTGCCACAACGATCAGGAGCTCGATCAGTGTGAAGCCTTTCTCCTTGCGCATTCGAGTTGCCTCCTTTCGGCACCCTACCTAGAGCAAGCCGGATGCCACGCGGAGGCGCGGCCGGGATGGCCATTGCAAGTAACTGGATCACGTGAGGTTGCTCCGCCGGTTTCGAACTCGAAACGCCGTATCGCAGGGCCCGGCCGGCCGATATTAACAAGATTCGTCAGGTGGACAGACGCCCGCTGACACTGTCTGTCACCTCCCCGGAAGCGGGGCGATGGCGTCGTTCTTCGTCGTCTCCAGGACTCCCTGGAACTTCGCGAGCAGGAACCGGGCGCGGACCGAGCCCGGCTCCTCGCGGAGCTTCCGCTCCAGATCCTTCACGATCGGGCCCGGATCGACGCGGCGGGCCAGGACACCTGCCAGGACGTACAGCCAGTCCTCGGGCTGGACCGCCCGGTACTCCAGGCGGGCGATCACGCCGTCGTTCGCAGGCGTACGGCGCGCGAAGATCATCGCGTCATCGTCCCAGTAGACCAGCGCCCAATCCTGCCGGGGGAAATGGTTTGCGGAGAAGGCGCGCTCGAGCACTCGGTCGGGGCGCCCGTTCGCTCCCGGGATCATGACCCGTTCGAGTGCCGGGGAATAGCGCACCAAGGCGGCGTCGATGCCGTGCCCCTCCAGGAAGGCCTGCCAGGCCCGCGAGTCGTTGAGCGAGGCGAAGACCTCCCGCAGGAGCCGCGGATAGACCTCATTCCGTCCGTCGATGAACACGGGATGTTCCGGGAAGCGTCTCCAGATGAGATAGCCGCCGAAGCGGACGTCGTTGTACAGGCGCCGGCCGAGCCCCTCCCGATCGAGAAAATCGACCGCCCGGGACGGCTCGTTGTCCGGAGCGACCCCGAGCCCCCACGCGGTCTGCGGCGGCAGGACGGTGAGGAGCGGGACGGCTGTCAGAAAAACCAGGACGGCCAGGATGAAGCGGGGCCGGATGCCGGGCAACGGCGGAGCCTCGCCGGACGACCGGGCCGCCGGCCGCAGGGACGCCAGCCAGCGTGCCGGCGCGCTCGCTGCGAGCCGATCCGAGACGGCGCGGGCCGGGCGCGCGAGGCCGAACGGGAGAAGGACGAAGAACAGCCCGATGTTTCGCAGGTGCGCGGCCGCCAGCAATCCCGAGAGCGCGAGCGCCGGCGCGGCAATCGGATCGAGGCGCCGCCCCGCGGCCAGCAGGACGATCACCGTCAGGGCGGCGGCTCCGTAGAACAGCGGGAAGTCGGCGACTCGTGGCCGGGCCCACTCCAGGTTGGGGGACGGCAGCGACGCGAGAAGGCGCGACAGGTGCACGGGGACTTCGTAGATCCGGAAGCCGTACGGGTTGGCCGCGGCGCACAGCGCAGCGGCGGCCGCGGTCAGCGCCAGCCGCGGCGCGAAGCGACCGCGCGGCTCCCTTCGCTCCGCCCCCGCGGCCCGGAGCTCGAGGCGTTCCCACAGGAAGGTCACAGCGCTTCCGGCCGCGAGCACCAGGGGCGCCAGGATCACCCCGGGGTGGAGGTTCGACCAGAGGACGACGACTGCCGGCACGAACCACAGGAGCCGATTTGGGCCGGGGTCCCGCGCGCGGATCGCCAGCCAGACGATGAGCGGCAGCGCCAGAAGACTCACCAGCTCGGGCCGCACGTCGAAGCGAAAGGAGGCGCCCAGAAGAGCGGTTGACGTCAGGATGGCCGTGCCGGCCGCCAGGTGCCCCTCGCGGCGAGCGTGGTGCGCCATGAGGAGGGCGAGGCCCAGGACGAGGAGAGCCTTGATCGCGACGAGCGCGGCGGGTCCCAGCTCCCGGTGCCCGAGATAGGACGCGACCTGGAACAGCCATTCGTGGTCGACCCACGGCTCCCCGCGCGCGGTGAAGGAAAACGGATCGGCGCGCGGGACGTGTCCCGTCTCGAGGATGAGGGCGCCTGTCTTCAGATGCCACCAGTAGTCATAGTTGCGGATCGGGCTCCACGCGGAGGCGAGCGCCACGAGCGCCAGGAGGAGGACGAGGAGGATCCGGTCGCCGCGCGTGCCGGGGTCCGTCACAGTCTCCTCGCCGCGGCGGTGATTCCGAGGAGCGCCGTCACGAGGAGGGCCGCGAGGCTGAGTCCCAGGCCTGCCCTGACCTCCGCCGGTCGATATACCATCTCCAGCTCGTGCCGTCCCGCGGCGACCGCCACCGCCCGGAACAGCCCGTCGGCCCGCAGGATCGGAACGGTCCGTCCGTCCAGGATCGCCTGCCACCCGGGCGCGAAGGCGTCCGCGACCACCACGAAACCGGGTTCCAGGGCGGACACGGTGAGCACCAGGCGCTCCGGCGACTCCAAGGCGACCGACGCAGCGCCGGGGCCGCCCGGACGGGGCGTCTCCTCCCCGATCGCCGCCTCGAGCCCCTCGATGAGGACTTCACGGTTCGGATCATAGCCGGTGTCGGACAGGACGTCCGCCAGCGATCGGCCGGGCGGCAGCGGCCGCGCCCGTCCGACCCACCGCACGCGCGGCACCACACCGGGCACCCGGTAGACGCGCAGGGGGGGCCGGCTGAATCCTTCCAGGATCGGCCCGTCCAGGAGTCCCCCGTCCTCGGGGGGGGCGAACGACAGGAGGAGCCCCACCCGACAGGCGGCGAGCGCCCGGACCCGCGCCGCGGACGGGAGCCGGGCCAGGGCCCGGCCGAGGTCGGCGCTGTCTTTCAGGTCCATCCGGTCGGTCGCGGCATCCAGGGCCGTCGGCACGTGCTCGGGATGCCCCGTGTACAGCGCGTAGGCGAAGCGGTCGAACCGATAGCCCCAGATCAGCTCGTCGGTTTTTGCCCAGACGCTCAGGTCGGGCGGCCGCGCGGCATGGTGCAGCCGCGGCGCCGACGCCTCGTGGCCGACGACCACAGCCAGCGGCGAGGGGGCGGACAGCCAGCCGGGGGCCGCGCTGGACAGCGCGGGGGCCGCGGCGAGGATCATCGAGCCCCCCGAGACGAGAACCACCACCCACCCGATGCCCCGTGCCAGGAAGGGCCGGTGGCGCCCCAGCAGGGAGACGGCGATGGCCGCCAGGAAGGCCGTCTCCGCGAAGGCCCACAGGGCCGATCGAAGCAGGCCACCGCGGACCACGGGCGCCGCCTCGGAGGCGAGAAAGAACGCCGGGACCTGCGCGACGGCCGCGAGCATCCGGTCGGCGAGAGGGGGCGTGGCGACCGCGGCCGTCAGGGCGAAGGCCCCCGTCGCCGCGGCCACCGCCGCGAGGGCGGCGCGCCTCGACGGAGGGCCGGACCGCAACCGGTCGAGGCCGTATCCGGCAAGAAGCGCCAGCGCCAGGAGGGCCACGAGCACGAATCGCTCCGGATAGCGTACCTGCCGGAGAGGGCCAACGGCATGAAACAGACCCCGGTACAGGGCGCTGTGGGCTCCGAGGGCGAGCAGGAGCGCCGACGCGGCCGCCGCCGCGAGTCCCCGGCGGCGCGCGCCGTCACCGCCCCGGTGCAGGGCGCCGATCAGCGCGAGGACGGCGGGGATGGCGCCGACGTAGAGCGACAGCAGGAACGGATAGTGCCCCTCGAACAGGAACCCTCCCCACCAGGCGGCCGGCGACAGGCGCGTCGGATCGCCGAACAGCCGCGGCAGGACCGCCTCGAAGAGCCGCGCCGGAGCGAGCGACCACTTCATCCCCTCCGCCGCCCCGAACCCCGCCCCGCGTTCCGCCAGGGGCAGGAGGGCGCGGGCCGGGAGGATCTGGGCGGCGGCCAGGAAGACCGCCAGGATCAGGACGAGCGAGAGGGCGCCGAGCGCGGCGAGCGGAGCGGCGGTCCGCCCGGCCGCGGCCCTCGAGGTCGTCCCGAGAACGGCGCCGACGAGAGCCAGCGCCAGGAGCGAGGCCGGCTCCGCCGCCACCAGGACGACCGCGGCGCACAGGGCGGCCGGCGCAAGGAGCCAGCGACGGCCCGGCTGCAGACCCCGCAGGAAGGCCCAGAGCGCCAGCGGCACCCAGGCGGCCGCGGACAGGAGGTTCTGCATGCTGGCGAGAGACGCCGCGGGACCCGACAGGGACAGGACGCCCGCGGCCAGCGCAGAGGCTTCACGCCCCAGGCCCACGGCCCGGCCCAGCAGGTACCCTCCCGCAGCCAGCAGGACGAACTGCAGGACGATCGACAGGGTGAAGGCGACGTGGAACGGCAGGATGAAGAACAGCAGGGTGATGGGATGGAAGACGAGCGCGTTCGGATTCGCGAGGAGCGGCGTGCCTCCGCCATGATACGGATCCCACAGCGGGAGCGAGCCGGCGCCGAGGCGCTCGGTCACGTACGCGCGCAGCGGCGCGTGGTTCTGGGAGATGTCGCGCAGGTAGAAGAGGCGTCCTCCCAGGGCGCCGTGAAACGCCAGCAGCAGGAGGAGCGCGAGGAGGGTCCACGGAAGCACCGCCTGCAGGCGCGCCCCGGCCCGGTCGTTCCCCGCATGGTTCGCCGGCACGCGTCGCCTCGCAGAGGTTCTGGAATCAGCCCACGTCGGCCCGGGACTCCTTGCGCCCGTCCAGGAGGCGGTACTTCTTGGCGAAATAGCGGAACGAGCGGAAGCTCATCCCGAGAATCTCCGCCGCCTTCGTCTGGACGCCCTGGGCACGGCGGAGCGCCTCGTCCATGTAGTGCTCGCGCAGCCGCTCGAGCTGGCGCTCGAGGTCGATGCCGCCGTCAC
Source organism: Candidatus Polarisedimenticolia bacterium (assembly GCA_036001465.1). Classification (NCBI taxonomy): domain Bacteria; kingdom Pseudomonadati; phylum Acidobacteriota; class Candidatus Polarisedimenticolia; species Candidatus Polarisedimenticolia bacterium. The sequence continues at coordinate 30,695 of DASYUH010000086.1, read as the reverse complement.
CGAGCGCCAGCGGGAATTCCTGGGGGGGCCGGCCGCCGCTCTTCACGTCGCGCGACAGGCTCTCCACGGTGATGGCGTCGGAGGTCTCCAGCGCCACGGCCCTTTCGAGGACGTTCTCCAGCTCGCGGACGTTCCCCGGCCAGTCGTGCGCGGTCAGCCGGCTCATCGCGTCCTCGTTGATGCGCGTGATCTTCTTGCCCATGATCCGGCTGTACTTGATCAGGAAGTGCAGCGCCAGCTTGGGAATGTCCTCCGGCTTCTCCCGGAGCGCCGGCATCCGGATCTGGATGACGTTGATGCGGTAGTACAGATCCTCGCGGAAGCGCTTCTGCTTGACCATCTGCTCGAGGTCCTGGTTGGTCGCCGCGAGGACGCGCACGTTGACCTCGATCTCGTCCGTGCCGCCGACCCGCCGGATGCGGCGCTCCTGGAGAACGCGCAGGAGCTTGATCTGCATCGCCGGGGTCGTGTCGCCGATCTCGTCCAGGAAGATGGTGCCGCCGTCGGCGACTTCGAACAGCCCCTTCTTGGCCGCCACCGCCCCGGTGAACGATCCGCGCGTGTGGCCGAAGAGCTCGCTCTCGAGGAGCTCGTCCGGCAGCGCCCCGCAGTTGATCGAGACGAAGGGACGGTCCCGGCAGGGGCTTCCCGCGTGGATGGCGCGGGCCACCAGCTCCTTCCCCGTTCCCGACTCGCCCGAGACCAGGACGGTGCTGTTGGTCGGGGCGATCTTGGCGATGAGATCGAAGACCTCGCGCATCCGGGCGCCGTCCCCCACCATCTCGTCGAAGCGCAGCTTTTCCTTCAGCTCCCGCTTCAGCGCCCGGTTCTCGTGCTCCAGCCGGCGCTTCTCCAGGGCGTTGCGCACGACGGCCTTCATTTCCTCGACGTCGAACGGCTTGACGATGTAGTCGTAGGCCCCGAGCTTCAGGGCCTCGATGGCGCTCTCGGTCGAGGCATAGGCGGTGATCAGGATCACGGGCGTGTCCGGGTTCGCGGCCTTGGTCTGCTTCAGGACCTCGAGCCCCGACTTGCCCGGCATGGAGATGTCGCTGATGATCAGGTCGAATTCCCCCTTGCCGATCTGCTCCGCCGCCCTGTCCGCGGACTCGGACTGGGCCACGGCGTACCCCTCCTTCTTCAGGAGAATCGAGAGGAAGTCGCGCATCCCCTTCTCGTCGTCGACGATCAGGACGCGGTCCACTGTCTCTCCTCCGGGGCGGCGACCGCCGATGCGGCGCGCGGCATGTGCAGCACGACCTCGGCCCCCGCCCCCTTGCGGCTCTTCACCCGGATCTTCCCGCCGTGCTCCTCGATGATGCGGTAGACGATCGCCAGGCCCAGGCCGGTGCCGCTCGGGAACGAGCCGTGGAACGGCTGGAAGTTGCTGGCGACATCGTCCTCCGACATGCCGATCCCGGTGTCGGCGAAGCTGACCGTCACCTGGCCGTCCCCCAGATCGAGGGCGCTCACCGTCAGGACCCCGCCCTCGGGCATGGCGCGGAGCGCGTTCTTGGCCAGGTTCCAGAACACCTGCTTCATGCGGTTCACGTCGAAGGCGAGGTGGATGGACGGGGGACGGAACCGGGTCTCCACCCTGTGGTGCGGCCTCATCTCCTCGCTGTTCTCCAGGAGGCTCAGCGTCTCACGCAGCACGCCCACCAGGTCGGCGGTCTCGGCGTGGAAGCGTCCCGGCTTGGCGAACAGCAGGAAGTCCCGGATGATCTGGTCCAGTCGCTTGGATTCCTTGATCACGATGTCCATCAGCTCTCCGGTCTCGCCCTGCGGCTTCAGATCGCGCTTCAGGACCTGCACCGAGCCGCTGATCGAGGCGAGGGGATTCCGGAGCTCGTGCGCCACGCCCGCCGCCATCTCTCCGAGCGCCGCCATGCGCTTCTTCAGCGCCACCTCATCCTCCAGCGCGCGGATCTCGGTGAGGTCCTGGAAGATGAAGATCAATCCGAGAGGAACGCCGGTCCCCTCCCGCAGCGTCGAGACGGTGAATCCCAGGAACAGCCGGCGGCTGCGCGTGTCGTCGTAGTCGAGCTCCACGCGGAATCGCCGCTTCTGCTCCAGGGCTATGCGCACCCGCTGCAGGAACTCGGGTGGCTGGCCCAGGACCTGCAGAATGTTGCGACGGACAAGGTCCGCGGCCCCCCGTCCGGTGATCTCCGCCGCGCCGCGGTTGGCGAAGGTGATCGTTCCCTCCCAGTCGGTCGTCAGGAGCCCGGAGTTCATGCTTTCGATGATGTGGTCGTTGTAATCGCGCAGCTGCGCCAGGTCTTCCCGTCGCATCTCCAGCTCGTGGCCGGTGCGGCGCAGGTTCTCCGTCAGGTACGACGCCAGGTAGGCCACGGCGAAGAACGAGACCAGGTGCGACACCAGGGAATACAGGAGGCGCACCATGGCCTCCTCGCCGTCTCCGGCGTCCGTCGGGAGCCGCCGGAGCCAGCCGTGCTGGATGAGGAGGACCATCGAGGCGTACATCAGCCACGAGCACGCCGCCACCAGGAACCCGCCCCGACGGACCAGGAGCAGGCTGCCGATGATGATCGTCAGGAGGTACAGGAAGGAGAACGGGCTCCCCGCCCCGCCGGTCAGGTAGACGAACCCCGACACGACCCACAGGTCCCCGATCAGCTGGACGTACACCTGGGGCCGCACCGCGCGCAGCGTGCGCGACAGGACGGCGTAGGCGATCGTCATCGCATAGGTGACGACCGCCAGCAGGTAGAACGGCTGCAGCGACAGGAGCGGCCGGTACAGCAGCTCGATGACGAAGGTCGAGGCCATCAGGGTCGTGATGATCACGACCCGGAAGGTCATGAGCCAGTCGAGCTGCCTGCGAAGCTCCCGCTGCTGCAGTTCCATCCATGCGCCTAGGAGATCTTGCCGAGCAGGCTGAACATCGGCATGTACATGGAGATGACGATGCCGCCGATCATGATCCCGAGGAACAGGATCATCACCGGCTCGAGGAGCGCCATCAGGTTTTCGACGGCCTCATCCACCTCGTCCTCGTAGAAGTCGGCGATCTTCGAAAGCATGGCGTCGAGGGCGCCGGTCTGCTCTCCGACGCTGATCATCTGGACGACCATCGACGGGAAGACGCCGGTCTCCTCCAGCGGCCCCGAGATCGTCTTCCCCTCCTCGATGCTCTTGCGGGTCGCCATGATGGCGTCCTCGACGATGGAGTTGCCCGAGGTGCGGGCGGTGATCTCGAGTCCTTCGAGAATCGGCACGCCGGACTGGATCAGGGTGCCGAGGGTGCGGCAGAACCGCGCCACGGCGATCTTGCGCATGAGCTCGCCGAGCACCGGCATCTTGAGGATGAAGGCGTCGATCTGGCGGCGCCCCTTGTAAGTCTTGTAGTAGCGGTTCAGGAAGTAGCCCGCGGCGCCCAGCGCCAGGACGATGATCGGCATGTAGCGGCCGAGGAAGTTGCTGACGGCGATCGTGATCCGCGTCGGGAGGGGCAGCGTGGCGCCCAGCCCCTGGAACAGCATGGCGAAGGTCGGGATGACCTTCCACAGGATGATCACCACGACGCCGACGGCGATCGTGATGACCGCCACCGGGTAGATCATCGCCGAGCGCACCGCGGCCTTCAGCTTGACCGCCTTCTCGATGTAGGCCGCCAATCGCTGCAAAATCGTATCGAGAATACCGCCCGACTCGCCGGCCGCGATCATGTTGCAGAACAGGTCATTGAAGGTCTTCGGGTGCTTGCGCAGCGAGTCGGACAGGGTCGAGCCGGACTCCACGTCCTGGCGCACCTGGAACAGGACCTTCTGGAACGTGCGGTTCTTCTGCTGCGAGCCGAGGATCTCGAGGCATTGCACCAGCGGCAGGCCGGCGTCGATCATGACCGAGAACTGGCGGACGAAGATGGCGATCTCCTTCTGGCTGACTCCGCCGCCGAACTTGGGGACGGCGATCTCCTTCCCCTTCTCGGTGACCGCCGACACCATGACCTGCTGGCGGCGCAGCAGGGCGATGACCGCCTCCTTGTTCTCGGCGGCGACGGTCCCCTCCTGCATCTTCCCCATCCGGTTCTTGCCCTTCCAGGTGTAGTTCGGCATCGGGTCTCCCTTCCGGCTCGCTCGCGTCCTTACTTGCGCGTGGCGGCGCGCGCGGCCGCCTGGCTCACCGCGGTCGGCTGGCTGATGAGCCCCGCTCCGCGATTGATCATTTCCTGCAGTTCGTCCGGGTTGCTGCTGTGCGACAGCGCCGTCGTCAGGCTGATCTGTTTCTTGAAGTAGAGGCTGGCCAGGGACTGGTTGAAGGTCTGCATCCCGAACTGGGCCTGCCCCGTCTGCATCATCGAGTAGATCTGGTGAATCTTGTCCTCGCGGATCAGGTTCCGGATGGCCGAGTTGGGCACCAGGATCTCCATCGCCAGGCAGCGCCCCTTGCCCGAGGCCTTGGGCAGGAGCGACTGGCACATGATCCCCTCGATCACGAACGACAGCTGGGCGCGGATCTGCGACTGCTGGTGCGCCGGGAACACGTCGATGATGCGGTTGATCGTCTGCGCGGCCGAGTTCGTGTGCAGGGTGCCGAACGTCAGGTGCCCCGTTTCCGCGATGCGCAGCGCGGCCTCGATCGTCTCGAGGTCGCGCATTTCGCCGATGAGCACCACGTCCGGGTCCTGCCGCAGGACCGACTTCAAGGCGTTGCTGAAGGAGTGGGTGTCCGCGAACAGCTCGCGCTGGTTGACGATGCAGCTCTTGTGGCCGTGCAGGTACTCGACCGGGTCCTCGATGGTGACGATGTGCCCCTTGTCCTCGTTGTTGATCTTGTCGATCATCGCCGCCAGCGTCGTCGACTTGCCCGAGCCGGTCGGCCCGGTCACCAGGATGAGGCCGCGCGGCTTGTCGCACAGCCCGGACACCACCTCCGGCAGCCCCAGGTCCTGGAAGTTCTTCACCTCCCAGGGGATCGTCCGGAAGGCGGCCGCGACCGCTCCGCGCTGGCTGAAGATGTTGGCGCGGAACCGCGCCAAGCCCCGCACGCCGAACGAGAAGTCCAGCTCCAGGTTCTCCTCGAACCGGTGCTTCTGGTTGTCGGTGAGCACGCTGTACGCCAGCGCCTTGGTTTCGGGGGCCGTGAGCGGCGGGAGCTGCAGGGGCACCAGCTTGCCGTCCACGCGGATTTGAGGAGGCGAGTTGGTCGTGACGTGCAGGTCGGTGCCTCCCTGCTCGACCAGCGTTTTCAGCAATTGGTGCAGCGTCACCGCCATGGTCATCCCTCCCCGGGATCTCTTAGAGAACCGTCTCGCGCACGACCTCTTCCACGGTCGTGAGCGCCGCCTGGATCTTGCGCAGCCCCGAGCCGCGGAGCGTGATCATCCCTTCTTCAATGGCCTTGTTCTTCAGCTCGACGGACGAGGCGCCCGTCAGAATCATTTCGCGGATCGAATCGGAAATCTCCATCACCTCGTACAGGCCCACGCGGCCCTTGTAGCCGGTGCTGTTGCACGTGCCGCACCCCTTCCCCTTGTAGAGCTTCACCTTGGGGGCGACCTCGGGCGCGTACCCGATGTCCATGAGCGCCTGGGGCGGCATGCCGACCTCCTCCTTGCAGTCCTTGCACAGCCGTCGGACCAGGCGCTGCGCGCAGATGAGATGCACCGAGGTGGCCACCAGGTACGGCTCGATCCCCATGTTCATGAGCCGGTTGATGGTGGAGGGTGCGTCGTTGGTGTGCAGGGTCGACAGCACGAGGTGCCCCGTCAGGGCGGCCTTCACGGCGATTTCCGCCGTTTCGAAGTCGCGGATCTCTCCGACCAGGATGATGTTGGGGTCCTGGCGGAGGAAGGAACGCAGCGCCGCGGCGAAATTGAGCCCGATCTGCTCCTTCATCTGCACCTGGTTGATGCCGTGCAGGTTGAACTCGACCGGGTCCTCCGCCGTGATGATGTTCGTCTCGGGGGTGTTCACCTTGCTGATGGAGGAATAGAGGGTGTTGGTCTTGCCCGATCCAGTCGGGCCGGTGACCAGCACCATGCCGTACGGTTTGAAGATGGCCTTTTCGAACTTGTTGAGCGATTCCTGCTCGAACCCCAGCCGGGTCATGTCCAGCATGAGGTTTTCCTTGTCCAGGAGCCGCAGGACGATCTTTTCCCCGAACAGCGTCGGGAGGACCGAGACGCGGTAGTCCATCTCCCGGTTCTTTCCCTGCAGCTTCATCTTGATCTTGATGCGGCCGTCCTGCGGCAGTCGCTTCTCGGAGATGTCGAGTTTCGCCATGATCTTCAACCGGGACGTGATGGCGTCGCGCAGTTTCATCGGGGGCTGCATGATCTCGTAGAGCACGCCGTCGATGCGGAAGCGCACGCGGAAGTCCTTCTCGTACGGCTCGATGTGGATGTCGGAGGCGCCGCGCTTGATGGAGTCGGTCAGGATCAGGTTCACCAGCCGGACGACCGGGGCCTCCTCCGTCGCCGCCTCCAGCTTTTGGAGGTCGACCTCCTGCTCGTCATCGAGCAGCTCCAGGTTCTGGTCGGCGGTTTCCTCGTGGGCCAGGTCGTCCATCACCTTCTTGAGCTCGAGGGCGTGGATCGAGCCGTAGTAGCGGTCGATCCCCTCCTTGATGGCGACTTCGGACGCGACGACCGGCTCGACGTTGTAGCCGGTCATGAACTTGATGTCGTCCATGGCGAACACGTTCGTCGGGTCCACCATGGCGATGGTGAGCGTCGCTCCGGTCCGGCTGACCGGCATGATCAGGTATTTCTGCGCGACCTCGCTCGGGATCAGCTTCACGACCGAGTCGTCGACCTCGATTTTGGACAGATTGATTGCGGGGACCCCGTACTGCTGGGACAGGACGCGGGTGATGTCCTCTTCCTTGACGAGGCCGAGCTTGACCAGGTTCAGTCCGAGCTTGCCGCCGTTCGTCTTCTGGTACTCGAGCGCCTCCTGCAGCTTCTGCGGCGTCAGGAGCCCCGCCTTGATCAGCATCTCGCCCAGCTTGACGGCCATTCAGATCCCCATCGCGGCAGGTTGAACAGGCACTCGGACCAGCCTGAACACACACCTATTCAAGTACAGGTGACAAATTATGTACCTGAACAATTTATGTCAAGCCAATCATGGAAATATGACTACGAATATTTGACAATTCGTCAATACCAAGTTGAAACTCGGATTCGAATCAATCAAGCTGTGCGTTGACAATACTTTGCACAAGTCGATTGAATTTGCTGCAGGGGGCGTGTCGGGGCTGTTACATCAGACTCAACGCAGAGGGTCAGTCAGGCTCGTAGCGCAATTCCATCGAGGAGCGAGTTCCGAGGGCGCGCCGCAGCAGGGAGATGAGGGCCGGGTCCCCCCCATGTGCCTCGAGGGCCCCGATAGCGGCCGGGTTGATGCTGTAGGTGTACTCGTCGAGACTCTCCTCGACCAGCTCCTCGATCAGGAACTCGAGCTGCTCGTCGCTGATGGCGCCGAGATCGGCGTCCGTGTCGTTGTCGAACAGGTTGATCATCGTCCCTCTCCACGCGTGCCGGTCGCGGCGCCGCGCTCCGGCCCATCACCCCGGCCGCGTTTCTGCCGGAGCGTCAGGAAATACAGGCCCAGGCCTCCCGCCAGGGCGAGGGACACGGTGCCGCGGATCCAACCGCCCCCCGCTCCGGCCGCCCGCCAGCCGGCCAGCTCCCGCAGGCCATAGTAGACGAACAACGCGACGGCCGAGCCGATCAAGATGCGATGTGCCGTAAGAAGCGTCATGCTGTTTACGCCCCGACGAGGAGGCGATCCCCCAGCCAGCGAGGCAAGCCGGCGGCCAGGATCTTCTCGCGAGCCAGGGCCGCCGGATACTCGTCCCTGTGAAAGGTCACCTCACGCCGCGCCTCGTCGTAGATGCCGAAGCCGCATCGGGTGTCGCGATCCCGCGGCTGCCCCACCGAGCCCGGATTCACGAGATAGCGCCGTCCCGGCTCGAGTCCGATGACCGCGCCGCCACCCGCCGTTCGCCTCAGGGCGCGGAGCCCGTCCAGGACGAAGGCCCCCGGGTAATGGCTGTGCCCGAAGAAGCAGACCTCGAAGTCCAGGCGCTCGAAGCAGCGCTGGGCCTCGTCTTCCTCCAGGAGGTACCCGTCCTCGTCCAGAGGCGTGCCGTGGCACAGGTAACGCCCGGGCGCGAACTCCAGGGGGCCGCGCGGGAGCGCCTTCAGGAAGGCGAGGTTCGCGGGAGTCAGCGCCCGCCGGGTCCAGTGCGCCGCCTGGCGCGCCGCGTCGTTGAAATCCTCCCCGTCCTCGAGCCCGGCGGCCACCTTGTCGTGGTTGCCCCGGATCGCCACCAGCCCCGGCAGCGCGCGCAGCCGATCGATCACGGGATTCGGGTCGGCCCCGTATCCCACGATGTCTCCCAGGACCAGCGCGCGGTCGTATCCCAGCTCCAGGGCGTGGGCCATGGCCGCCTGCGTCGCCTCCAGGTTGCTGTGCAGATCGGACAGGATCAGGTAGCGCATCAGAGCATCCCGGCGATCCGCTCGGCGACTTCCTCGGCGGTCAGGCCGTCGGCGTCGACGTGCAGTCCGGCGGCGCGGTAGGTCGGGAGCCGCCTCCGGTAGAGCGCCTCCGCCTGGGACTCGTCCTGCAGGAGGGGGCGCTCATCTCCCGGGGGGCAGCGGGCGAGCGCCTGGTGGAGGGGCACCTGAACCCAGACGGCGCGACCCATGCGGTCGATCAGGAGCCGGCTCTCGTCGTTCGCATAGGTCCCGCCGCCGCAGGCCACCACCAGGCGGGTCCGTCCCCGCAGGGACGCCAGGACCCCCCGCTCGAGGCGGCGGAAGTAGGCCTCCCCCTCCTGGGCGAAGATGGCGGGGATGCCGCGTCCTTCGGCCTTCACGATGATCTCATCGAGATCCACGAAGTCCCATCCCAGGAGGCGCGCCAGGATCCTGCCGACGGTGGTCTTTCCGGCACCCATGAAACCCACCAGAAACACGGTGCCCGGATGCTCACCCATGGCCTGCCCGGACCGCCCGATCAGGAGGCGACGGCGGCTTCCTCCTTGCGCTCCAGGAGCCGGTCGAGGAAGCCCGTGTTCAGATTGCCGCGGATGAAGTCCTGGTCGTCCATGATGCGCCGGTGCAGCGGAATGTTCGTCCGGATGCCTTCCACCACCATGACCTCGAGCGAGCGGCGCATCCGGGAGATCGCTTCCATGCGATTGTTGCCGCGGGTGATCAGCTTGCCGATCATCGAGTCGTAGAAGGGGGAGATGGCGCACTCGGGATGCGCCGCCGTGTCGACCCGCACTCCGGGACCGCCGGGGAGGTGGAAGGTGGTGATCTTCCCGGGCGACGGGGCGAACGTTTCGGGATCTTCCGCGTTGATCCGGCATTCGATCGAGTGCCCGGTCGTCTGGATGTCCTCCTGCCGGAAGGAGAGCGATTCGCCCGCCGCGATCTTGATCTGCTCCTTGATCAGGTCGATGCCGGTCACCATTTCGGTGACCGGGTGCTCGACCTGGATGCGCGTGTTCATCTCGATGAAGTAGAAGCGTCCCTCCTCGTCGAGCAGGAATTCCACCGTGCCGGCGTTCTGGTAGCCGACCGTGCGCGCCACCTTGAGCGCCGCGTCCGACATGCGGCGGCGGAGCTTGGGGGTCAGGACCGTCGAGGGCGCCTCCTCGACGATTTTCTGGTGACGCCTCTGGATCGAGCATTCGCGCTCTCCCAGGGTCACGATGTTCCCGAACGAATCGCCCAGGATCTGAAACTCGATGTGGCGCGGCGACTTGAGGTATTTCTCCAGATACACATCGGGGACGCCGAAGGCCGCCTTGGCCTCGGTGCGCGCGGCGGACATCGCTGCGGCGAGCTCCTCGGGAGAGCCGACCAGCCGCATCCCCCTGCCTCCCCCGCCGGCGGCGGCCTTGACGATCACGGGGTAGCCGATCTTGGCGGCCAGCGGCAACGCCTCCTGCTCGTCCGCGATCGTCCCCCGGCTCCCCGGAATGATCGGCACGCCCGCCGCCGTCATGGTCTCGCGCGCCTTCGCCTTGTCTCCCATCAGCCGGATCACGTTGGGTCCCGGGCCGATGAACCGGATATGGCAGGCCTCGCACACCTCGGCGAAGTGGGCCGACTCGGCCAGGAAGCCGTACCCGGGATGGATGGCGTCCGCGTCGGTGATCTCCGCGGCCGCGATCACCGCGCCGATGTTGAGGTAGGAGTCGGCATTGCGCGGCGGTCCGATGCAGATGTCCTCGTCCGCGAACTTGACGTGCAGCGAGTCGGCGTCCGCGGTGGAGTAGACCGCCACCGTCTGGATGCCCAGCTCCCGGCAGGCCCAGATGATGCGAAGGGCGATCTCGCCGCGATTCGCGATCAGGATCTTCTTGAACATGGAGTGGCGCGGCGCCCGGTCATGCCGGGGCGCCCTTGCGAATCTTGAACAGCGGCTCTCCGTACTCGACGGGCTGGCCGTTCGCCACGAGCGCCTCGAGGATCTCGCCGTCGCAGTCCGACTCGATTTCGTTCATCAGCTTCATCGCCTCGATGATGCACAGGACCTGGCCCTTCTTCACCCGGTCCCCGATCTCGACGAACGATCGGGCGGTGGGCGACCCCGCCCGGTAGAACGTCCCGACGATGGGAGACTTCACCACGTGGAGGTCGGGGGCATCGACCACGGCCGGGCGCGGGACGGGCGCCTCGGCGGCCTGGGTCACCGCCGTGGCCGCGGCCACCTGCGCGGCCGGGGAGACCGACGGGGCCGCGCCGTTGGTGAGGGGCGACCGCTTCACCAGCTTGATCTTGAAACCCTCGCGCTCGAGCTCGAACTCGACGAAGCTGCTGGCCTCGATATACTCCATCAGCTCCCGGATTTCGCTGTCCAATGCTCCTCCGCCCATGCGGGATCTCCTCCGCCTCGGAAGCCGCGGCGGCCTCTGGGGCCCTGGGGGTCGCGACCCGATGCCTGCATCATATCTCAATGCCGCCAGGAACGCCGGGGGCCCGCCGGGACAGCGGCGGATTCCGGATGTGCCCGGCGGCGGTTCAGGCGACGGCGTGCTCCAGCTGCCGGCCCGCCCTCCAGGCCTCGAAGCGGGCGCGCCCCGGGATTCCGTCCGGGCCGACCACCAGGCACAGGTAGTAATCGCCTCCGATGGATCGGAGAATCGTCAGCCCCGATCGGCAGATCACGGAAATCTCCTCAAGACCGTCCGTGCCGCCGGCCCCGGCGGGCCGCACCCGTCTGGCCAGGGCGATGGCCTCGGCGGACGCCAGGTCGATGTTGAACGAGGGCTGCGCGGACACCTTCTCGACCGTGATGCCGTCCATCCCGACCACCGCGGCCCCGCGGGCTTCGGGAATCCGGTCCAGCAGTTCCAGGAGGAGCGCCTTCATCGAGAGTTCGCCTCCCTGGCGGTGCCGGAGCGCATCGTCTCCAGCCAGCGTTCGAGCCGGTCAATCCTGTGATCCTTCGTCTTCGCGACGGGTCCGGTCGGAGCCGTCGCGGGGGGATCGGGGCTCGTCCGGCTTGCCGCGACGGGCTCCGGCCTCTCGATCGCGGGGGCCGTTCGCAGACCGGCGGACACCGCGGGCGCGGCGCCGGCCGACTCGAGATCGGCCAGCCTGCGGGCCGCCTTCAGGTTGTCCGGATCCACGCGCAGCATCGATCGGTAGACCTCGACCGCCTTGTCCACGAGACCCTGCCGCAGGTAGAGCTCGGCGAGCGTATTGGTGTGCAAGGCGTCGTCGCCATCGCCGGGGCTATCGGGAGCGTCCGCTCGACCGGCAGGTGGCGTTCCCCACGGACCGGATGGACCCTCGGTCAGCCCGCCTGCCAGGAGGCCCGCTCCGTCCAGGTCGCCGGCCTGGAAGTCGACCGCCGGATCGGCGGGGCGGGGAGTCGCCGGCGCCGGTGGCGCCGGGGCACGAACTGCCGGGGCAGAAGGTCCCGACGCCGCGGGCACCGCCGCGGCGGGGGCCGGGGCCGCGCGGGGCGGCGCCGGCGGCACGGCGGCCGGCCCGACCCGTGCGGGCTGCGCCGTGTCGGCTATCGGCCCGCCCAGCATCTCCGCCAGGAGGACCTGGACCTCGCGGTCTCCCGGATAGTAGCGCAGGATCGTGCGGTAGGTCTCCGCGGCTCCGGCTCGATCGGAGGTCTTCTTCTGCACGTCCGCCAGGAGCTTGCCCGCCAGGTGGTTTTCCGGCTGCAGGTCGAGCACCTCGGAGAAGGCGCGCTTGGCGTCCACCAGGTTCCCCGCTTCCATGAGCGTCCGGCCGAGGGAGATGCGGGCCGTGTGGTACGTCGGGTGCCGTTCCAGCCCCTCCAGGCAGACCCGGACCGCCTCCTGGTAGCGCCCCTCCTTGCGATACTCCTCCGCGAGCTGCAGGAATGCCCGCGAGAGGGGATCGCGGGCGATCCTCTCCTTCAGGGACTCGATCGAGGAATGGCGCTCGGATCCGGGTCGGGCCATCGTTTAAGCCATTGGCTTCATTGAGGTAAGCATTTCACCGAGGCCGCGTCGGAGTGATTATAGGAAATGATGGAAAGGGTTGTCAAAAACGAAGCGCCCCCGCCTTCGCGGGGGCGCTGCAATTCCGGACCGGAAGAGCACACTAGGGGACGATTCGGACAGGGACCGCAAGGCAGAGGGAGACGCCCCCCTCACCGGTCACTGCCGGGCCTCCTGAGGCGCCTCCGCCTTCTTCGCGATCCGTGGCGTGATGAAGATCAGCAGCTCGGTGTTCTTCCGATTGACCGACTTGTTCTTGAACAGCCAGCCGAGACCCGGGATCTTCCCGAGACCCGGGACGCTCGCCTGGGTGACCGAGTCGTTCAGCTTGAAGATGCCGCCGATGACCGCCGTGCCCCCGTCGGTGACGAGAATCTGCGTCTGGGCGCGCTCGGTGATGATCGGAGGCACATCCCCCACGCGGTTCACGAAGTCGGGAGACGAATTGTCCACCCGGATGTCCATGATGACCGTACCCTCCTTGGTGATCTGCGGGGTCACTTCCAGCTTCAGGGAGGCGGAGATGAACTCGACGTTGATCTGGGTCGCCGTGGTGCTGACGACCGGGATCTGCACGCCCTGCTCGATCACCGCCTTCTGGTTGTTCTGCGTGGCGATGCGCGGAGACGACAGGACCTTGACGTCGCCGTTCAGCTCGAAGGCTTCGAGAGTCATTTGCAGGTGGAATCCGTCCAGGGCCAGGCTCCCATAGGAGATCCCCAGTGTGCCGGCCGTGACCGGCGATTCCAGGTTCACGTCGTACGACAGGTCGGTCTGCCTGCCGCGAATCGTGGTGCGCTTCTGAGCTCCCCAGAGGACACCCAGGTCGCGTTCGAACTCGCGGTCGGTCTCGACGATGCGCGCCTCGATCACGACCTGCGGCGTCTGCTCGTCGAGGGTGTCGATCAGGCGGTTGATCGGGTCCTGCCGGTCGCGCAGATCGCTGATGATGAGCGTATTGGTTCGCGCATCCATGATGACCTCGCCCCTCTTCGACATGATCTTCTTGATGATGGGCGTGACCTGCTCGGCCTTGGCGTACGACAGGCTGCGCGTGAAGGTGATCGGCTCCTCCTCGAGCTCCTGCGCTTCGAGGAGCGCCTTCCTGGCGGCCGCCTCCGACGCCAGCTTCTGCGTGGTGGCGATGCGGATGACGTTGTTCTCGAACACCTTGTCCAGCCCGTTGTTCTTCAGGATGATGTCGAGCGCCTGGTCCTCCGGGACGTTCTCCAGGACGATCGTCAGGGTCCCGGCGACGGCCGGGTCCAGGACGATGTTGTACCCGGTGATCTCGTGGAACAGCCGGAACACGTCCTTCAGGTCCGCATCCTTGAAGTTCAGCGAGATGCGCTTCCCCGTGTACTTGGGTCCGGTGTCGGAGATGGCGCGGGAGCGGAACCGGTTGCCCTGGGAAATGATCACGTTCCCGCTCGCGTCCCGCTCCGTGGGCCGGAAGGCCACTTCCTGGCCGGCCGGGCGGGGCTCGAACTTCACGCCGCCCGCGGCCACCAGGGGGTTGACCGGCTTCTCGGCGGACGGGACCTCGGCCGGCTCTCCGGTCTCGGGGACCGGCACCGTCTCGGACGCGGCTCCTGCTTCGGCCGGAGAGGACGTCGCCGCCCCCTGATCCGCGCCGGCGACCGTCCCGGCCGGCGTCTCGGCGGCCACCGCCGCCGCCGGCTCCGGTTGAGGCTGCGATCCGGTCTCGAGGGCGTGTCGCACGCCCTCTTCCGTGAAGTCGACGACCAGCCCGTTCTCGGTCGGCACGATCGCGTAGGGCTGCGGTCTGGTCATGTCGAGGACCACGCGCACGACCGGCTTCGGCCGCGTCGCGAACTGGGCCACCCTCACCCGCGACAGGCCGCCGGACCCGACCGCCACCGTCTTGGTCGAGGTCTTGTCCACCACGCCGACGAGATCGAGGACGAGGCGCGGCGGGTTCTTCAGCTCGAAGTGCTCGTGCGCCAGTCCCCCGTCTGCAGTCAGGACGACGGTGCGACCGGCGTCGTCTCCGCGAGCCTCCACTGCCAGGAGAGCCTTCGCGCGGGCGCCGCCCGGCGCCGTGCCGCGCGTCACCTTGACGGGCTGAGCGCTCGAACGATCGGCGGACGGGGCCTCTGCCACAGCGGGGGCGCCCGATTCCGCGGGCGTCTGCGCTTCGCCGGTCCCGGTCGAGGAGGCCGAGGGCGCCTGCCCCACGGTCTCGAGCGGCGCGCCTTCGGAGTTCTCGGAGGGGGACGTTCCGGCCGGAGCCGCGCCTTCCTGCCCGGGCGTCTCGCCGGCCGCCTGGCCTTCGTCCGCCACCACCGGCGCCTCGGGGGCGTTCCCCGATTCGCCGAGCGAGGGGAAGTCGACGATGAGATCGTGCCCTTCGAGTCGGATGGAATGCTGGGACGCCAGGACGTTCCTGAACTCGAACTTGGCGATCTTGCCGCCGTCGACGCTCTCGACGGAGCTGACCCGCACCCCTTCGACCTGGGGCGTCCCCAGCTGGACCTCCTGCGCCAGCCCCTCGACATGCACGTCGAGGAGCTCGAGGACCAGGGTCCTCGGATCCGGCTGGTAGGACGTGTAGCTGAACGGATAATTGCCCCTCAGGACAACCTCGGTGCCCGCCGGCGTCTCCTGGTGGTCGATGGCGTTGATGACCACCGCGGACGGCGCGTTGAGCACCGTCTGACCCGGCTCGCTGACGGGCGGATTGCCCGAGCATCGCAGGGCGGCCGCGGCGATCGTGATCAGGATCGCGACCTTCCCGTACCTCATAAGCTACCCTCCTCCGCTGTCGTCAGCCTCTTCGATACGTCCCTGTATGGTTTGATGCTGCGGGGATCGTTGATGTCCTGGCGGAACACGACCGTCCCGGTGTTGCGATCGATCCGGATGATCTTGCCGTCGTAAAGGGTGTCCCCCACCTTCATGAAATAGCCCTTGTTGTCGCTGCCGTTGAAGAACGCGATGTGGGATTTTCCCTTCTGGACGATGCCGACCAGATCGACCTCGGAAATCAGCATCCCGGCGATGCCCCGGGGCCTGGGTCCCTTGCCGAGGGCGTTCATGGCGTCGACCAGGGAGCGGAACGGATCGCGCCGGCCGGCCGGGTCATACGTGAACCCGCGGCCGCTCAGCATCGCCTCGTTGTCCTGCATGATCCGGTTGATCGTCTCGGTGTCCTGGGGCGCCGCGGTTCCCTGCGGCGCCGACGCTCCTTCCGGAGCGGGGGCGGCCGCGGGCGGGTCCTCCGCGAGCGCGCCGGTGACGAGAACGAGAGACAGGCCGAGGGCCAGGGCGACAGGACGGAGCAGGTGCCGGCTCACTGGGTCGCTCCTCCCTTGTCGTCGTAGACGAAGGTGGTGGCGGTGAAGGTCGAGTGGATCGAATGCGTCGCGCCGCCGACGGCGTTGATCGCCACGCCGCTGACGTTGATGATGCGCGAGTACTTGCTGATGCGATCGAAGAAGACCCCGAGGTCGTGGTAGTCCCCTTCCACGTCCATCAGGATGGGAAACTCCTTGTAGAACTCCACGGTGCGCAGCGCCCCGGGGTTGAACTGTCTCAGATCCAGGTTGGACTGGTCGGCCAGGTTCTTGACCCACTTGAGCAGCTCGCCCGTTTCCGGCTCGGTCGGCAGGATGGCCAGGAGGTCGTTGAGCTTGAGCTGGAGGTTCTCGATCTCCTTCTCGAACTCGGGGAGCTTCGCCTCGATCGCCTGTCCCTTGCGGATCTCGGTCTGCAGCGCCTCGAGTTCGCTGCGGTAGGCGGCGTTCTTCCTGGCCATGTCGGAGAAGTTCGGGTAGGCCCAGAAGGCCACCGAGACGAGGGCGATCGCCATGCCGGCGACCACCGCGAATTGACCCCAGAACGGCAGCTTCTTGAAGTCCATCGTCGCCCTCTAGCCGCCTGCCGGCGGGCTGTCGACACTCGCCTCGACCGGCACGTCCGGATGCGGGAGAAACTGGCACGTGAGGGAGAAGGTCACGCCGACGGGGATGGCGGAGATCGCTCCCAGGACGACGTTCTGGAAGTACCGGGACCCCGTCAGGTTGTTGTAGAAGTTCGACACCGCGTTGTAGGTCGTCGCCTTGCCGGAGATGGTGATGCTCTGTCCGGACTCGTTCATGGTGTCCAGCCAGAGGAAGTCGGGCAGCTGCTTGCTCACTTCGTCGAGGAGATGCACGGGACCGCTCTGGTTGCGTTTCAGCTGGGTGATCAGGCTGATCTTGCGCTCCAGGAGCTCCTTCTTGGCCTTGTACTCCTCCCCCTTCTTGATGATCGCCTGCAGGCGCTCCTTCTCGGCCTGGGCCTTGACGATCTCGCTCTGCAGGGACCGTCTCTCGCTTTCCAGGCTGTACCAGCGCCAGCCGATGAACATCAGGGCGAGGATCACCACGCCGGACATCAGGACGTTCTGGCCCAGCGAGCCCACGCCCTCGAACCTCGGGGTCTTGACGGCGCGGGCCTTCGCCTTCTCGGTTCCGGCGAGGAGGTTGATCTTGATCATCGGTTGTCCCCCACACGTCGCGCGGCGAGCCCGACGGCGATCGACACGCTCGAGCCGAGCTCTTCAACCATCTCCGGGGACACGCCCTTGCCGACCTGGACGCGGTTGAAGGGGTTGAGGAGCTCCACGGCGATGCTGAAGCGCTCGGCGAGCGCCTCGCGCAGGTGCAGGATGCGAGACGAGCCGCCGGCGATGATCAGGGTCTCGATGTTCTCCCCGGGCGTGGTGTTCTTGAAGAAGTCGATGGTCTTCTGGATCTCGGCGCCGATGAAATCGTTCACGGAGGTGATGATCGGGCTGACGTTTTCGACCGGGATGCCGTCGACCTCCTCGCCGCGCTTCAGCGCCTCGGCCTGCTCGAAGCTCAGGTTCAGCTCCTTGCGGATGGCGTCGTTGTAATGGTTGCCCCCCACCGAGATGTCGCGCCAGAAGATCGACGTGGCCCCCTTGAGGATGGCGACGTTGGTGGTGGAGGCCCCGATGTTCACCAGGGCGCGGGCCACCCCCGGATCCGAGTCGTAGTTCATCTCGTAGCAGTTCTGCAGGGCGAACACGTCGACGTCGACGACCACCGGGTTCCGTCCGGCCTGGCTGACCACCGAGGTGTAGTCGTTGATCTTGTCCTTCTTGGCCGCCACCAGAAGCACGTCCATGTTCCCCTCGCCGCCGGAGGCCCCCTTCAGGACCTGGTACGCGAGGTTGACGTCCTGGACGTCGAACGGGATGTACTGCTCGGCCTCCCAGGGGATGACCTCCGCGAGCTCCTCCTCCGAGGTCGCCGGGATGGAGATCTTCTTGATGATGACGCTGTGACCGGACAGGGCGATCGCCACGTCGCCTCCCTTGATCTTGCGCGACGTGAAAGCCCGCTGGACCGTGTCGACGACGAGGCCGGCGTCCATGATGGCTCCGTCCACGATCGCCTCGGGGGACAGCCGCTCGAGAGCCACGTTCAGTAGCTGATACCCGCGCCCCTTGCCGAGGTCCTTGAGTTCCACGACCTTGACGGCGCTCGAACCGATGTCCAGGCCCACCAGATTCTTTGGCTTTGAGAAAAACACCGCGGGGCTCCTTTAACCTCTGGCGTTTCGGCAGGTTGCAGCCGACCGATCCCGGCGCTCCTTTTTCACGAAAGTTCAATATATTCCGCGACTCCATTTTTGCAAGTTGGGGGCCCAAAAACGCCCACGATGGACCAGAATGACGCATATGTCATTTTACCCGGATGAAATATGCCAGCAGGGCTCACCTGTCGGTGGAGATGCCAGGTGGCTCTTTTTCAGAGGTTTGATCGCAGTGGGGGGGCTGTGGTAGAGTCCACGCTTCCGACGGAAGGTGCAGGCCTTCCGATCCCCCTCAGGAGGACGACCGAGTGGCCCGTTCGTGTGAGGTTTGCGGCAAGGGACCCGTGCACGGGCACCAGATCAGCCACGCGCACAACGTCTCGCAGCGGGTATGGTATCCGAACATCCAGAAGGTCAAGGTCGTCGTCGGCAAGACGCGGCGCCGCATGAAGGTCTGCACGCGCTGCCTGCGCTCGGGGGCCGTGGTGAAGGCCGCGTCCGGGCGATCGGCCAAAGCCGCGCCCTAGTCCGCGTCCTGGGCCGGCTCCCGAAGCCCCTCCCCTGAGCCGGGTCCGGCGAGAGGGTCAAGCCAAAACGGCGATCGCGTCGATCTCGACTCGCGCCCCCTTCGGCAGGGCCGCCACCTGGACCGTCGAGCGGGCCGGACGGTGCGCCCCGAAGTAACGGGCGTAGATCTCGTTCATGGCCGCGAAGTCCTCCAGGCTCGTCAGGTAGACGGTGGTCCGCACGACGCGGTCGAGCCCCGATCCGGCCGCCTCGAGCACCGCCTTCAGGTTGTCCATGACGCGCGTGACCTCCTCCTGAACCGTCCCCTGCACCAGGAGCCCCGTCCCCGGATCGAGCGGCACCTGGCCTGAGAGGAACAGGAGACCCGAGGCCGCGATCCCCTGCGAATACGGTCCGATGGCCTTCGGTGCCTTGTCCGTGCTGATCGTCCGCATGCTCATGTCCGCTCCTATGCGACCTGCCGTTCCACGTGGTACACGCCGTCGATCCCCTTGACCCTCTCAAGAATCGCCTCGAGGTGGGACACATCGGCGATGTCGAGGATGAGGGTGATTTCGCCCCGTCGGTCCTCGAAGGTGCGCGCCTCGACGTTCTTGATGTTGGATTTGGACTCGGCGATGGCGGACGTGATCTTGGCCAGCATGCCGGGCCGGTCCTCGGAGAACACCGTGATCCGGACCTCGAAGCGCGAGGCGTCGGCGCTCTCCCAGGCGACCTCGATGCGCCGCTCCGGATCGTACAGGAGCTTCTCGAGATTGGGGCAGCGCTCGCTGTGCACGGTCACACCCCGGCCGCGCGTGATGTAGCCGACGATGGCCTCGCCGCGGATCGGATTGCAGCACCTCGCCAGGGAGATCAGGGCGTCGTCCAGGCCGCGCACGGTGACCTTCTTCCCGGACATGCCCAGGGCCTTCTTGACGGCATGCGCGATCGGGCCCTCCGTGGGCTCGTGCGGCTTGGCCTGCGGATCGAGCTTTTCGATGAGCGTCCTGGGCGCGAGCTTGCCGTACCCCACGGCGGCGTAGAAGTCGTCCAGGCTGGCGCAGGCCATCTCGTGCAGCACCGCCTTGAGGCGCCCCCCTTCCCCCTGGTGCTTGCGCAGGTTGAGGCGGTATCTCTTGAACTCGCGGTCGGCGACGGTCTTTCCGAGGTCGATCGAGCGGTTGCGCCGGTCGATGTTGAGCCACTGCCGGATCTTGGCGCGGGCCCGCGATGTCTTCGCGATCGTCAGCCAGTCCTGGCTCGGATGGTGGTTCGGCGAGGTCAGGATCTCCACGATGTCGCCGTTCTTCAGCTCCGTGCGCAGGGGCACCAGCTTGCCGTTGATCCGGCCCCCGACGCACCGATGGCCCACCTCGGTGTGCACCGAGTAGGCGAAATCGATCGGCGTGGCCCCGCGCGGGAACGACTTGACCTGTCCCTGCGGGGTGAAGCAGTAGACCTCGTCGGGATAGAGGTCGACCTTGACCATGCTGAGGAACTCGCGCGGGTCCTTGAGGTCCTGCTGCCATTCCATGATCTGGCGCAGCCACTGGATGTTGGCGTCGCTCTCCTTGCTCCCCTTCCCCTCCTTGTACTTCCAGTGGGCCGCGATCCCCTCCTCGGCCACCCGGTGCATCTCGTGGGTGCGGATCTGGACCTCGAACGGCACGCCCTTGTCGCTGATCACCGACGTATGCAGGGACTGGTACATGTTCGGCTTCGGCATGGCGATGAAGTCCTTGATCCGCCCCGGCACCGGGCGCCACATCCCGTGGATGATCCCGAGGGCCCCGTAACAGTCCTTGACGCTCCCCGTCAGGATCCGGAAGGCCAGGTAGTCGTACACTTCCCCCACCTCGATCCGCTGGCGCTTGATCTTCCTGTAGATGCTGTGCAGGTGCTTGCGCCGGCCGTAGATGTCGCAGGCAATCCCCGCCTTGTCGAGCTCGGACCTGAGCGTCGTCTGGATCTCCCTGATGAACTCGTCGGTCAGCTTGCGCTTCTCCTCCATCGCCTGCACCAGGCTCTGGAACCCCGCGGGATCGAGGTACTTCAGCGCCAGGTCCTCCAGCTCGTTCTTGACCTTGGCCATGCCGAGGCGGTTGGCGATCGGAGCGTAGATGTCGAGTGTCTCGCGCGCGATGCGCTCCTGCTGGCGCGGCGAGAGATGCTCGAGCGTGCGCATGTTGTGCAGCCGGTCGGCCAGCTTGACCAGGACGACCCGGATGTCGTCGACCATCGCCAGCATCATCTTGCGGAAGCTCTCGGCCTGCTGCTGCTCCTTGGAATTGAAGCTGATCCGGGCGATCTTGGTCAGGCCCTCCACCACGTGGGCGATGTCGCGGCCGAAGTGCTCCTCCACCGCCTCGCGCGTCGTCAGGGTGTCCTCGAGGACGTCGTGCAGGAGGCCGGCGACGACACAGGTCATGTCGAGCTTGAGGTCGGCGAGGATGTAGGCGACCGACAGGGGGTGAATGAGGTACGGCTCGCCGGACGAGCGCGTCTGGCCCTTGTGCTCCTTGGCGGAAAAGACGTAGGCCTTGCGCAGCAGCTCGAGATCGGCCGCCGGCATGTAAGCCTCGATCTTCTCCTGGATGTCCTCGAAGCGAATCATCGGATTCCCAGCGCCGGGAGCGCCGCTTCCCGTCCGTTGTCCCTGGTCGTGCGGGGGGGTTCGCGCAGACTGGCGGCACTCGCCACGGATAGGGAAGTATAACAAAAAGACGCCCGCCGACCCTTCCCGCTCCACCCGCTGCGACACGGGCGGCCGGGCCTGGGGCCGCGGCCCCGGTTCAGGTCAGGTCCGCGGGCGGACCTCAGGATTTGACGTATTTAAGGCCGAACCGGCGGTAGGCGACGACCAGCAGGGCGGCGGCGACGAACACCGAGGAATACGTGCCGAACGCGACCCCCACGAGCAGGCAGAACGACATCGGGTTGAGCTTGTCGCCGCCAAACATGAGGAGCGCCACGAGGGCCATCAGCAGGCTGAGGGAGGTGAGCATCGTCCGGCTGAGCGTCTGGTTCACCGAGGCGTTGACGATGTCCTCGAATTCGTGCTCGCGGTAGAGGCGCAGGTTCTCCCGGATGCGGTCGAACACCACGATGGTGTCGTTGATCGAGTACCCGAGGATGGTCAGGAGGGCCGCGACCACCGTCAGGGAAAACTCCTTCCCCGTCAGGGAGATCATGCCGGCGGCGATGAACACGTCGTGCATGAGCGCGATGACCGACGTGACCCCCCACATCCACTTGTGAAAGCGGAACCAGACGTAGATCAGAATCCCCAGGATCGACAGCAGGATCAGCCACGCCGTGTTCTGCAGGAGCTCCTTGCCGGCCGTCGGTCCGACGAACTCCACGCTCCGGAGCGCGAAACGGCCGACGATCGACTGGGAGGCAAGAAGGGAGGCCGCTTCCGGCGTCACGCCAGGGATCGCGGCAATCTCCGCCGGCGACGACAGGAGTCCCTTGTGCTCCGTGCGGTAGCGGACCACGGCGTCGGCGACCTCCGCCGCGTTCGGCAGGCGCGTGCCGAGCCATTCCTGGAGCGTCGTGCGGGACGCCATGTTCAGATCGATTTTTCCCGCCTGGGTCGCGGAGCGCTCGTCGGGCGTCTTCAGCGCCTCCAGAATGCGCGTGCTGATCTCTCCCCCCTCGCCTCCGGCCGTCGCCTCCACCCCCCGCTGCTGCTCGACCCGGATCAGCACCTCGTTGTCGTCGGCATTGCCGATCTTCTGGATGTTGACGTCTCCCAGGCCGGAGGTCTCCAGCGCGGCCCGGAGCTCCTCGACGCGCGGCGGCTCGAGGAACTTGACCTGCACCGCCGTACCGCCGGCGAAGTCGATCCCGAGGTTGAAGCCGTGGGTCGCCATGGCCCAGGCCGAGACGAGAATGGCGCACGCGGAAATGGCGATGAAGTACCACTTGGTGCCGTACATCATCCGGAAATTGGCGTTCGTGAAGACCTGCAGCATGCCGTTCCTCAGATGCTCAGCCGGTCCATCCTCGGCCGGAGAGTCAGAAGCGCATCGAACAGGGCGCGCGACACGAACACGGCCGTGAACAGGTTGGCCAGGATGCCGACGCTCAGGGTCAGGGCGAAGCCGCGCACCGGACCGGTCCCCTTGGCGTACAGGAAGAACGCCGGAATGAGCGTCGTCAGGTTGCTGTCGACGATGGTGGTGAGCGCCTTCTCGAACCCGGCGCCGATCGACGCCTTCACGGTCCGCCCGTTGCGCATCTCCTCGCGGATGCGCTCGAAGACCAGCACGTTGGCGTCGACCGCCATGCCGATGGTGAGCGCGATCCCGGCGATTCCGGGCAGGGTCAGGGTCGATTTGAAGTAGGCCATGGCCGACAGCAGGATCAGGACGTTGCATGCCAGCGCAAACACCGCGTTCGCGCCGGACATCCTGTAGTACACCAGCATGAAGAGCACGACGAGAATCGACCCGATGATCGACGCGACGATGCCTTGCCGGACCGAGTCGGCGCCGAGCGACGGTCCGACGGTGCGCTCCTCGAGGACCTCCATGCCGGCGGGAAGCGCTCCGGAGCGCAGCTTGAGCGCCAGGTCCTCGGAGCTTTCCAGCGTGAAGTTGCCCCCCTCGATGATCCCCGAGTCCGCGATGACGGCGTTGATGCGCGGCGCGGAGATGATCTTCCGGTCCAGGAGGATGGCGAGAAGCTGCCCCTGGTTCTTGCGCGTCAGGTCCTGGAAGCGCCTCCCGGCGTCCGCCGTCAGCAGGAAATTGACCGCCGGCCCGCCGAAACGATCCTGGTCGCGGCGCGCGTTCTTCAGATCATTCCCGGTGATCGGCGAGTTCTTCGTGACCGGCCAGAAGACCTGGAGCGGCTTGCCGTCCTGGCCGACCAGGTCCTGAGGCAGGGCCTCCACGTCTTCGGGGAGCGTGCCGCCGAACATCTTGGCCAGCGCCTCCGCATTGTCCGGTGGCCGGAACTGGTCCGCCACGACGCCGGGCGGAACCTTCACCAGCTTCCATTCCAGGAAGGCCGGCGAGCCGATGAGGTCCTTGACCCGCTCCGGATCCTCGACCCCCGGAAGCTGGACCAGGATGCGGTCGGCGCGCGCCCCCGTCCCCTGCCGCTGGATGGTGGGCTCGGCGACTCCGAAGCGGTCGACGCGCGTGCGGATGGTCTCCAGGGCCTGCCGGACCGCGGAATCGCGGATGCCCGCTTCATCGGCCGGCTTCAATTGGGCCCGCAGGCTGCCCGGCCCGGGAGCCGAAATCTGGAATTGCGGGAACTGCCGCCCCAGGAGATCCCGGACCTCTCCGGTGCGCGCCGGATCGACGCCGTCCAGGAGCAGGGCGTTGATTCCGTCGGGTGCAACGCGCTGCGGCGCCAGGCCCTTCTCCCCCAGGGCCGCGCGGATGCGCTCCTGCGACAGATCGATCTCCGCCCGGACGGCATCGTCCGTCTTCACGCGCATCACCATGTGGATGCCGCCCTTCAGGTCCAGGCCCAGATGGATCTTCCCGGCCGGCGGATAGAGGACCAGGCAGGACACGACCACAATCGCGAGGGTGATGAGAAGGCGCCAGCGAATGTCGAGATTCATCGTGCTCCCGGCCGCGGCGCCGGGTGCCGCGCGCCTGAAGGCACTTCGCGGGCCCGGCTCACGATTCCGTCCGGGCGGACGTTTCCTGGTCCTGCAGACCTACGATCGAGCTCCGCGTGACGTCCACCTTGACCTTGTCGGAGATCCGGAGCTGCACGATGCCCGTGTCGAGTCCGACCACCGTCCCCAGGAGCCCTCCCGAGGTGACGACCTTGTCGCCGGTCTTGAGCGAGTCCAGCATCTTCTGAACCTGTTTCTGTCTGGTCCTGGCCGGTCGGATCAGCAGGAAGTAGAAAATGACGAAGATGACGACGAGCGGGACCATCTGCAGCCAGGCGTTGGTCTGACCCTGCCCCGGCGGCGGCGCCATGAATCCCCAGACCAGCACCTTGACAGACCTCCCTTCGTCCGACAAAAAAAGGAGGGGTTGACACCCCCTCGTCGCCCGCGCCCCACATCCGGGCCGCACGGTCGCCCGGGCAGTCCTTGACCCCCGCTGCGGCCCGCAAGATTGCCCGAAGCGGTCGGGCTTGTCAAGGCAGCATCCACTCGCCTACTATGCAATCCGCCATGCCGATCGCCCGCGCCGCCACAGCCCGCAGTCCGACGGACGCGGCGAGCCTCGTGGGATCCGGCCCCGCGCGCCGGATCGAGGTGCCGATCCTCTCCCAGGTCGAGGGACTCGCCCACCTGTTCACGGTCCGGGGCTCCGCCGCCCCGGAGGCGCTGGCCGAGGCTCTGGGACGCCCCGCCCCGATCCTGTCGCTCCGGCAGGTTCACGGCTCGGATGTCTCGGTCGTGGACGGTCGCTCGTACTCCGCGGCGCGCGCCGGCGCAACCGCTCCGCCGCCCGCGCCCGAGGGGGATGCCCTGGTCGTCGCCGAGCCGGGCCTCGCGGTCGCCGTGTGGGTCGCCGACTGCGTGCCGGTTCTCATCTGCGACGAGAGGACCCGCTCGGCGGCCGCGGTGCACGCCGGATGGCGGGGGACGGTGAAGGGGATCGTCGGCGCCGCCATCGCCGTCATGCGCGCGCGATTCGGAGCCGACCCCGGGGACCTGCGGGTCGCGATCGGGCCCTGCATCGGGTGCTGCTGTTTCGAGGTGGGGGACGAGGTGGGCGAGGCCCTCCTGGCCGCGTTCCCGGATGCGGCGGCCTGCATCCTGCCGGGCGCCAGGAAACGCGTCGATCTCGTGGAGGCGAACCGGCTGCAGGCGCAGGCCGCCGGTGTCCCGGTCGGGCGAATCCAGGCGGCCGGCCTGTGCACCATGTGCCGGCCGGACCTGCTGGAGTCCTACCGCCGCGGTCGCGGCCGCGCCGGCCGCATGGCAGGCATCATCGCCTGGAAGAGCGCGCGGCAGGACACGACATGACGAGGCCGAAGCAGGGGGCGGACTCCGGCGGGGACGCCGCCTCACGCATCCAGAGGGCTCATCGCGAGCACGCCGAGGCCGCCCGGATCTTCTTCGAGACCGGGACCGGCGTGGTCGAGCGGATCGCGGAGACGTTCATCGCGGCTCTGCGCGCCGGACGCACGCTCCTCTTCTTCGGCAACGGCGGCAGCGCCGCCGATGCTCAACACCTTGCGGCCGAGTTCGTCAATCGATTCGTCGTGGACCGGCCGGGGCTCCCTGCCCTGGCGCTCACCACCGACACCTCCGTCCTCACCAGCATCGGGAACGACCAGGATTTCACGCGGATCTTCTCGCGGCAGGTCGAGGCCCTGGGCCGCCCGGGGGACGTGGCGGTCGGGATCAGCACGTCCGGGAGCTCCGCCAATGTTCTGGAAGGCCTGCGCACGGCGCGGGCCAGGGGACTGGTGACGGTGGGACTCACGGGCGGGCGGCGGGCACCGCTCCAGGCGCTCTGCGATCACCTGGTCTCGGTCCCCTCCGGGACGACCGCGCGCATCCAGGAGGTCCACATCCTCGTCGGCCACGTCCTCTGCGAGCTGGTGGACGAGGCGTTCGTCCCGCACGCCTGAGGACTGGACTCCGCGCCCCCTTGCCCGGGGCGCTCACCCCTTCAGCGCGACGATCATCTCCTTGATTTCCTTGGCGTCGGGGGCTCCGGGGCTGAGCTTCAGGTACTGCTCGTAGTGCTTGACGGCGCCGTCGAAGTCCTGCATCCGGGTGAGGGTGCGCGCCAGCTCGCGATGGGCCGCCGCGTAGGAGGGATCGACTTCGATCGCCTTCCGGAACGCCTGGGCCGCCTCGCGGTCGTGGTTCTCGTTCCAGGCATGCACGCCGATGTTGAAGAAGGAGGACGCGGCGTTCTTCGGATCGAGCGCGATGACTTTCTGGTAGGCCTCGTCCGCCTTCGCGCGGTCCTTCTTCTTCTCGTAGATCGCGGCCATCTCCATGTAGGCGTCGGATTTCGAGGGATCGATGGCGCTGGCTTTTTCCAGCGCCTCGAGGGCCTTGTCGTCCTGCCCCGCCCGCGCCAGAGCCTGCCCCAGCTGGAACCACACCCGGTCGTTGTCGGGGGCCAGGGTGGTCTCCTTCTCATACTCGGCGGCCGCTTCCACGAAACGGTCGCCCCGGAGATGAATGTTTCCGAGGAAGAAGTGCGCGTACTTCATGTCGGGCTTCAGCTCGCTCGCCTTGCGGAATGCCTGCTCCGCCGCCTGGTCGTCCTTGGTCTCGAACAGGCTCTTGCCGAGATAGTAGTAGACGGCGGGATTCCCGGTCGGGTCCTTCGTCAGGAAGGCCTTGTAGAGCTCGATGGCCTCCGGGTGCCGGCCCGCGTCGGCGAGCTGCTTCGCCTTGGTCAGCGACTCGCCCGAGACCGCCGGACCGGCCGGCGCCCCGGGTGCAGCGGCCGCGCCGGGCGCGCTCCCCGCCACCGCGGGGTCCGCGGACGTCGTCCCCGCGGGGGCCGCGACCGCGCCGCCCGAAGCGGCCGCCTCTCTCGCCTTCTTCTCCGCCTGGACGGCCGCCAGGAACTCCGAGTCCTTGGCGACCACGAAATCGACGAGGTTCCGGCCCAGGTCCCCGACGAGCGCGAACGAGAGTTCCGGGTACTCCTGCTTGGATCCCGGGATGTTGTCACCGCTTCCCCGCTCCTGTTTCTCGGAATCGAAGATCTCGTAGTGGATCTTGACCGTCTTGTACCCGGGCAGATCGGGGATGACACGCCATTTCTTCGCCACCGAGATGTCGAGAGTGGCGATGACGTACACCCCCTCCTTGTTCGTTGTGACGG
Source organism: Candidatus Polarisedimenticolia bacterium (assembly GCA_036001465.1). Taxonomy (NCBI): domain Bacteria; kingdom Pseudomonadati; phylum Acidobacteriota; class Candidatus Polarisedimenticolia; species Candidatus Polarisedimenticolia bacterium. Next base: position 3,354 of record DASYUH010000086.1, on the reverse strand, counting down.
GGCCGATCTTCCTCTTGATGTCGGCGGCCTCGAAGAAGACCTTGATCTTGGGCATCGGCTTGCCGTTCACGTCCTTGATGGTCCCGCGCACCCGGGTGATCGCCTCTGCGTGCGCCGGGTCGAGCGGCGCGGCGGCCGACGCCAGAGCCAGTCCGAGAGCCAGCATCAGAAGCGTTCGTTTCGTCGATCTCATGGTTCGCCCTCCAGGGGTCCGGCCGGCCGGCCCGTCGCCTGAAGCCGGGAGTACGATCCTATACCCCGTCCTCCCGGACAATCAAGGCAGCGCCCGGACGAGCCGCCGGTTCCGCGGACGTCCCGCACCGCTGCCGTTGGCTCCCCGTCGCCCGTTCCGGGAGGCGACGAGGTGACCCACGAACAGCACGACGTAGAGGGCTCCACCCGCCAGATGGATGATGGACAGGATCCGGCGCGGGACCGGATCGGTCAAGACCTGCATCAGGTAGCCGGAGACGATCATCGGGGCCGCCAGGGACACGGCGAGAATCCCCGTGGCACGCCCGCGGCGCTGGCGCGATTCGAGGAGGTAGCCGAGGATGTGATCGCGCGCGATCAGGCCCAGGGAGAAGACCAGGATCGGGGCCGACAGGACGTGCAGCGAGAGCGCATGCGGCTGGAGGGGATGGTGGATGACGCTGTACGGATCGCCCCCGGTCATCACGTACTTCATGAAGAAGTAGACGCTTCCGCTCAAGGCCACGAGCCAGGTCGAGGCGTGGAGGAGCGTGCGCTCGAACGGGCTCACCGTGGCGTCTCGCCCGAGACGCCGTCCGCCGTGGCGGCGCCCGGCGCCACGAACAGGCGGTGCAGGGCCAGGACCCGCCGGACCGCCTGGGTGACGGCGCGCGACGAGAGGGTCGCTCCGCTCAGGGCGCGGATCCCCTGGCGGACTCCGAGGTCCTCCAGCCGCCTGCCGGGGAACTGCTGCAGCCAGCGACTCGACGGCAGGTAGTCCTCGGGTTCGTCGAACGACACGACGTCGATACGCGCCACCTTCCCATCCGGCGCCACGAGGATCAGGATGGTCTCCGGGAGGGTCCGCACCAGGTGCGTGTCGAAGTAGGCGTACCCGGTGACGCGGCCGTCGCGGCTGCCCACGTAGTACGGCAGGACGCGGCTTTCGACCGGGGCCCCGGCCGCTTCCGCGGCGCGCTTGGTCTGTGCCTCGTCCAGGTAGAGGGTCCGGCGCTCCACCCTGGCCGGCGGAGGAAAGGCGGCGTCCAGCGCCTTCGGCACGGTCAGGTAGACGCGGGCCTCGGCCTGGCCTGCCACCAGACCAAGAAGGAGGGCGCACACCGCGAGGTTCCGCATCAGAAGAGATATCCCAGCGCGAGGTTCCACTGGTCCACCGCCGTCCCGGCACGGTTGGCTGCATCCTGGAAATCGACCTTGATCGCCACGTTCGGAATCGGCTTCCAGGTGACGCCGTACGTCGTGATGGTCCGGTCGTTCACCGGGTCCCGCGCGAAGCCGGTCGCCACGGACGCCTGCGTGTCCAGCGCCTCGTACCGCACGAACGGACTCAGATCGCGGTCTCCCTTGCCCAGGAGGGACAGGACGTTCCAGGCCACCTCACCGTACCATCCCCGCGAGCGACTGCCTATGGCCGTCAGTCCCGAGGGATCGATCGACAGGCTGACCGCCCCGGCGTCCTCGAGGTGTCCGCGCGCGCAGACGCCCCGCACCTGAACGCCGTGCGTCCGCCACTCCGCGTGGGCGTCCCACAGGGTCAGGCGGGCGCCGCCGATGGACGCGTCCCCCTGGCCCGTGTCCCCGGCGAAGGCCGATGTGCCGAGCAGCAGCCCCGGCACAGGCGTGAAGTCCCCTCGAACGACGAGCGCCGTATCCCGCGCCAGCGACTCGGCCCCCTCCTGCCGCCCCTCGCGGATCCCCTCGTCGGGGGTGAACCCCGAAGCGTTCAGGCTGGCGATCAGATAGGCGCGGTAGGAGAACGGCCCCGCGTCCCCATACACCCCGAACCCGTTCTCGCGCCAGGTCGACGGGAGGATCACGCGCTCGACCTCCGGACGGCGCGCGCCGAGGAAGATGGGGGGCTCGTGCAGCTCGGTGATGAATCCCATGGGCACGAGGAGCAGTCCGCCCCGCAGCCCGAAGGCCCGCCGGGGACGGTAGTCGAGGTAGGCGAACTCCACGGCCGCCTCGCCCGGTGCGCCGTCGCCCGCCACGGCGTGCTCGAACTCGATCTCCGAGTTGAACAGCAGATGATCGGAAAACTTGTAGCCGAAATAGAAGACGGCGCGCAGCAGGTCGGCGGTGTCGGTTTCTCCGGATTGCGTTCCGTCGTCGGCTCGCGGATCGAAGTTCTGGTAGAGCATCTCGCCATACCCGCCGATCGACACGCCGCGCCGTATCCCGTAGACCTTCGCGGCCGCGGGCCCGAAGCCGGCGATCGTCGTTCCGGCCGCGGGCGCCGCCGCCTCGCCGATGCGCAGGCGCTCGATCTCCTGCGCCAGCGCGTCCATGCGCTTCTGCATCTCCGCCAGGGTCGCCGGCGATCCGGCCGGCGCCGCACCCGCCATGGAATCGCGCAGGACCTGGATCTCCGCGCGCAGCGTCGCCACCAGCGCCTCGAGCTCCGCCAGGCGGGCTTCGACCCCTTTCGTCTCGGAAGCGCTCTCGGCCGCGGCGGCCGCCAGGACCTGACGGGAGCCCAGGGCGGCCGCAGCCGAAAGCGCGACGAGGGCGGCCAGGATGAAACGGCCGAGGGGACGTCGAGGGGTGGTTCGCGTTCGAGTGTCGACTGTCGTGGTCACGATCGCTCCTTTGTTCTTCCGGTCAAGGGCCGCCGTCCGTGCCGTCGGCCGGGCCCCATGGGGGTTCAGTGCTCGATCGACCCGGACCATCCGGGAAAGCTCTCGTCGAACGCGCGTGTCGCTCTCCGGCCGAGCGACCCGTCCGGATCGCGCCAGAGGTACAAGGCCGCGATGCGACGCCCGTCCGCCCAGCGGGGCCCTTCGTCCGGTCCCATCACGAACAGCGCCGTCGAGAGGGCGTCGGCCGACGTGCCGTCCACCGCCACCACGGTCACAGATCCCTGGAAGGCCGCCGACCTCTTCGACACGGGATCCAGAATGTGACCGATCGGCCCCTCCGGACCGGCGGCCGAACGCTCCCCGTTGCCGGACGTGGAGATCGAGACGTCCGAACCGGAAATGACCGCGACCGGGACGTCGCGATCGAGCGGGTCGGCGATGCCGACCGGCCAGCCCGCGGAGCCCCGCGGCCGTCCCATGGCCAGCACCTGGCCGCCGAAATCGAGGAGCGCGACCCGCACGTGGTGCCGCTCCAGGATGCGCGCCGCGGCGTCGAGGGCGA
>DASYUH010000085.1 GCA_036001465.1 Candidatus Polarisedimenticolia bacterium | reverse complement strand
CGCGGGAAAGACGAACGGACCGCGGGCCGGCAGGAGCGCCTGCAGGACGGACGCGGACAGGCGGGGCCGGACCAGCCCCGTGGTGGCCGTCTCCATGAGCCCGCCGGGGAACGGCACCAGCTCCGGCGCGGGGGAGGTCTGGGAAAAGCTGTGGTGGCCGGAGAAGACCAGCGCGGCCGCGACGAGAGCCATCCCGAGGACACAGACTCGGCGGACGGATCGCACGACGTCCCAAGGCATGGTGGCCCTCCCATGGGCGGCAGACCACCAATCCCTTGAAACTGCCTGGTGTCCCTTTCTTTCGGCGGCCCGGCTGTCAGGAAAGCTCACTCTGACCCGTGGCTTTGCGTCCCCGCCTCGCGACGGGTTTGCCCTTGTCGGGAAGGGGTCTCCGCAATCTGAAAGTTAGCTGCACCCACGAAGATAGGTGATTCCACTGAATTCGTCAACGAAAACCATCTAAATGTCTATCAGGTTAATACCTTACGTTAGATCACTGGTGGGGAATCCGGCCGAATTCGGGCCGTCCGATGGCACGATTTCCGACAAGTCGAACCGCCCTTTGGCCCGGCGCTGCTGGATTTCCCTGGCGGCAAATGGGTAATTCACCTGATAGCACGCACGGCTCCATCGGGGTATTCATGGCCACGAAACAACCGATAAGCTCCCGGAAGACTTCCGGGGGTCCGACGGTGCTAAGATGAAGGTTCTTTCCACATGGTCGCGTGATTTCGGTACCCCGGACGAGTTCGACTCCGGGGCCAGGAGGTAATTCGATGAAGGGGGGACGCAACCCGGCGAACCTGACGCAGGTGCCGACCGAATCGACCACCGCGCTCCTGCGCGAGCTGGTGAGCCATCTGAGGCAGAACCGGACCCAGCTGCGGGAGGAGTGGGCGCAGCGCATTACCGAGGCGAAGCTGCTCACGGCGATGACCAAGGAGGAGGTGTTCGCCGAGGCGACCTCCGTGTACGACAACTACGTCGAGGCGCTCGAGACGGGAACCTTCGAGGCCCTGCAGGCATACTCGCGCAATCTCTCCGAGCGCATCATCCCTCGCGGCGTCCAGACCGACGAGGTCGTCGGCATCGTGCTTCTCCTGCGCGACGTCCTCGCCCGCTCGTTGTTCGCCCGCTACCACGCCGATTTCGACAAGCTGAACCGCATCCTGGACGCCTACGAGCCGGCCGCCAACCGTATCGCCATCACCGTGGCGGTCGGGTTCGTGCAGGAGCGCGAGCGCACCATCCGCGAGCAGCAGGAGGCGATCCGGGAGCTCTCGACGCCGGTCCTGCAGGTGCGCGAGCGGCTCCTCATCCTGCCGATCATCGGCGTCATCGATCCGCAGCGGGCCCGCCAGCTCACCGAGCAGCTCCTGCGCGGCATCCGGACCAACCGCGCGCGGGTCGTCGTCATCGACATCACCGGAGTCGCGGCCATGGACTCGAACGTGGCGAACCATCTCGTCCTCACGGTGGAGGCGTCGCGTCTCCTCGGCGCGACCGTCATCGTCACCGGCCTGTCCCCCGAAATCGCCCAGACGCTCGTGAACATCGGCGTCGACCTCACCAAGATGAACACCGTCGGCGACCTGCAGGGAGGAATCGAGGAGGCCGAACGGCTCCTGGGTTACAAGGTCCTCCCGGTGGAGAAAACAGACCAGCCGTCCTAATAGAAAGAAAGAAGGTGCCCCGTGGCCGTCCCGATCCTGAAGCAGGGGGCCTACCTCATTGCCAGCGTCCAGTCCGCCCTGACCGACGCCGACCTTCTCGAGCTGAGAAACGCTCTGGTCGAGATGGTCGGGCGGTACCGGTCGCGCGGCGTCATCGTCGACGTCACGGCGATGGACGTGATGGACTCGTTCGCCTCCCGCACGCTGCGCGACATCGCCCACATGATTCGCCTGCGCGGGGCCGAGACGGTGATCGTCGGCATCCAGCCCGAGGTCGCCTTCACCATGGTGCAGCTGGGGCTGACTCTAGAAGGCGTGGCCACCGCCCTCGACCTTGAGGAGGGGCTGGCGTTTCTGGATCGGGGGAGCAAGAAGATAGCCCGTGATCTGGGCGCGCACGGCGCATGAAGGGAAAACGCCGCGGCGCCCCCCCCATGGCGGCGCGGGTGTCTACACCGAGGCAGGCTGCAGTGAACGACGAGACGAGGGTCCCGATCAATTCGGACCAGGACATCGTCGCCGCGCGCCAGCGGGGGCGGGCCCTGGCGCAGCAGCTCGGGTTCTCGAACAGCAGCCTGACCCTGATCGCCACCGCGATATCGGAGCTGGCGCGCAACATCCTTCTCTACGCCAAACGGGGCGAGCTGAGCCTCGGGGTCGTGGAGAACAACGGTGCGAAGGGGATCACGGTCATCGCCCGGGACGAAGGACCGGGCATCCCCGACGTGGAGCGGGCGATGGAGCTCGGCTTCTCCACCTCCGGCAGCCTCGGTCTCGGGCTCCCAGGGGTGAAGCGCCTCATGGACGAGTTCGAGATCGTCTCCATCGCTGGCGGCGGGACGACCGTGAAGGCAAAAAAATGGAAGCGATGAAAGGCGACCTCATCGACTGGGGTGTGGCGGCACGTGCCCTGGCGGGAGAAACGGAATCGGGCGATCGCTGCCTGGTCAAGAGGATGGGGGACGGAGCGCTCCTGGCCGTGGCGGACGGCCTCGGTCACGGGGCGGAGGCCGCCATGGCGGCCGAGCTGGCCATCAGGACCGTGGAGGCCCACGCCCTCAGGCCGCTGACCGAGATCGTGGAGGCCTGCCACCGCGTGTTGCTCCGGACGCGCGGCGCGGCGCTGAGCCTGGCGCACTGGAACGCGGAACGGCGGGATCTGACCTGGGTCGGCGTGGGGAACGTCGAGGGGCTGCTCCTGAAAGAAGGATCCGGGAGCCGACCGGACCGGGAGCGTCTCGTGCTCCGCCACGGGGTGGTGGGGGACCGGCTGCCGGCTCTTCAGGCCTCCACGGTGCCGGTCCCGGGAGAGGGGATCCTGATTCTCGCGACCGACGGCATCGCGGACGGCTTCGATCAGAGCGTCGAGATGCGCGCCGCGGCGCAGCCCCAGGCCGATGGGATCCTGGCGCGCCATTCCAGGGACGCGGACGACGCGCTCGTCCTGGTGGCGCGCCTCGGGAGGTGAGATCGTGCAGGACACGGCCATCCGGGAACTGAAGGAGCTGTTCGCCAGGGCGCTGCGGGAATATCTCGCGGACGGAGGCGAGGCCGCTCTGCAGCAGGCCTACGAGCTGGGACGACGGGCGATCGGCGACGGTGTCGGCGTCCTGGATCTGGTCGCGCTGCACCAGGAAGCCCTGAACGCCGTCCTGCGGGAAAGCCGGGCGCCCGAGTCGTGCCTGAGCGCCGTGGACGCCTCGGAGAGGTTCCTGGCGGAGAGCCTGTCGACGTTCGAGATGACCCACCTCGGCTTCCAGGAGGCGGTCGCCGCGCTGCGCCGGCTCAATGAAAAGCTCGAGGAGGAGGCCCGCAGGATCGCCCACGCCCTGCACGACGACGCCGGACAGCTTCTGGCCTCGGTCCACCTCGTCCTGGAGGAGGTCTCCGCGGGACTGCCGGCCCGCACCCGCGATCGACTCAGGCGGGTCCGCGGGCCGCTGGACGAGATCGAGAAGCACCTGCGGCGGCTGTCGCACGAGCTGCGCCCGACGATCCTGGACGACCTCGGACTCCTGCCGGCGGTGGAATTCCTCGCGCAGGGGGTCGCGGCGCGCGCCGGGATCGAGATCCAGGTGGAGGGAACGGCCCGTCCCCGCCTGCCGTCGGGCATCGAGACCGCCCTGTACCGCGTGGTCCAGGAGGCGCTGCGGAACGCCACGAAGCACGCCTTCGCCACGCGCGTCGACATCCGGTTCGAGATCGGCCCGGAGGCGGCGCGCTGCATGGTGAAGGACGACGGGCGGGGCTTCGATCTGCAGGCGGTCCTGGACCGCAAGGGGGAGCGGGGCCTCGGATTGATCGGCATGCGGGAGCGCCTGAGCGCCGTGGGCGGGCAGTTCACGATCGATTCCGCCCCAGGACGCGGGACGGATCTTCGCATCATCATTCCTCTGGAGGGACGCGATGGCCACACAGGTGCTTCTGGCCGATGATCACCAGATGGTACGGCAGGGGATCCGGGCGATGCTCGAGCACGAAGGCTTCAGGGTCGTCGGCGAGGCGGCGGACGGCCGCGAGGCGGTCCGGATCGCCGAGACCACGCGACCCGACGTCGCGATCCTCGATCTCGCCATGCCGGGGCTCAACGGCCTCGATTCCGCGCGCGAGATCCTGCGATGCTCCGATCGAACCAAGGCCATCCTGCTGACGATGCACACCGAGGACCCCTACGTGCTGGAGGCGCTGCGCGCCGGCATCAGCGGCTACGTGCTGAAGACCCAGGCCACGGTCGATCTGGTCCAGGCGATTCGCGAGGTGACGCGGGGGGCGGTCTACCTGAGCCCCGGGGTGTCGCGGACCGTCGTCGAGGCGTACCGCAGCAAGTCCGAGTTGCCCCCCGACCCGCTGAGCCCGCGCGAGCGGGAGGTCCTGCAGCTGGTCGCCGAGGGGAAGACCACCAAGGAAGTGGCGGCGCTGCTCGGCGTCAGCGTGAAGACGGCCGAGTCGCACCGGATGCGCATCATGTCGAAGCTCGGCATCCACGAGACCGCCGGTCTGGTCCGCTACGCCATCCGCCGCGGATTGATCCAGCCCTGAACGGGTGCGCCGGGCACGCGGCGCCCGGCCCCCGCCACTCATGAATGTTCCTCCCGCCCAATCGGGTCATCACCTGATGTTCCCGTCCGCGCGCTCGCCGTATGGTGAGGGCAGTCGCCGGCCCGTCTGAGCGCGGCTGACCTGCCCAGCGATACGGGCAGGCTGATGGACCGGCTTCCGGGGGCCCCGCGACAGGGACTCCCGGAAACCGGAGCCGGAGGGCAGTCATGAATCGCAGGAATTGTCGGGCCGGGATTCAGAGCCTCCACCCATCGAGAGCCACGGGGAGGTCCGCCATCAGACCCTCGCGTCGGCTCCCCGCCCTTCCGGAAGCCTTCCGGCATGAGGGCGGGCCCGGGTGGATGATGCAACGGGGAGACGGGAGCGGTGGTCGCAGATGTCGATCCGGGTGATGGTCGCGGACGATCATCCTGTCGTCCGCCAGGGACTGAAATTCATGCTGGCTCGGGAAGGCTTCGCGGTCGTCGCGGAAGCCGCAGACGGGCGCGAGGCGCTGCGCCAGTCGGAGGGGACCCACCCCGAAGTGGTGGTGCTCGATCTGGCGATGCCGGGCCTGAACGGCATCGACACCGCCCGCGAGATCATGCGGATCTCGCCCGGTACCAAGACCATCATCCTGACCCAGCACGCCGAAGAGCCGTACATCCTGGAAGCGCTGCGCGCCGGGGTCCACGGCTACGTCCTGAAATCCCAGGCGGTCTCCGACATGATCCAGGCGATCCGCGACGTGCATCGCGGGCGTCTCTACCTCAGCCCCGCCATCTCCAACGTCGTGGTCGGCGCCTACCGCGAACGCGGCGAGCTGCCGCGCGACCCGCTCACGCCGCGTGAGCGCGAGGTGCTGCAGCTCATCGCCGAAGGCAAATCGACGAAGCAGGTGGCGGAGGTCCTGGGGATCACGGTCAAGACCGCCGAGTCCCATCGGAGCCGCATCATGTCCAAGCTGGAAATCCACGAGAAGGCGGGGCTCGTCCGCTACGCGATCAAGCGGGGCCTGATCCAGCCATGACGAGCGCAGCACTTGCCCGCGACAGCGACAGCCCGCCACGGCCGGGCTGGCACGTGATCTGGACGCAGAGCCACTGCGAGCAGCTCGTGCACGATCAGCTCGCGTCCCGGGGGTTCGAATCGTTCCTGCCGAAGGTCAACGTCTGGTCGAGCCGGGCCGGCCTGCGGCACCTGGTTCGCCGCCCGATGTTCCCGGGATACCTGTTCCTGCGCCACGCCATGGACAAGAGCTCCTACCTCAGGGTGCGCCAGGCGCGCGGGCTGGTTGCCGTGCTCGGGGAGAGCTGGGAGAAGCTGGCGGTCGTCCCCGACGCCGAGGTCGAGTCGGTGCTAGCGCTGGCGCGATCGGATCTCCCGTGCATGCCGCATCCGTACCTCAAGGAGGGGATGCGCGTGCGCGTCACTCGCGGCCCGCTCGCCGGAGTCGAGGGGATCCTCGAGCAGCGCAGCGACCAGAAGGGCCTGCTGGTTCTTTCGGTGGACCTGCTCTCGCGCAGCGTGGCCGTGCAGGTCGACTGCACGGTGGTAGATCGCGCGTGAGTCCCGCGCGCAGGCCGCCGCTGGTGCCGGGGATGCTCATCTGCGGGGGCCTTCTCTTGCACGGGGCGGCGCGCGCCGGGTCGGACGTCTCCCTGCGCGGCGCCCTCTCCCTGACCGGCGTCGAGGACGACAACCTCTTCTCGACTCCGGGGACCGGGACGAAGGATCGCATCTCCCGGCTCACGCCCCAGGTCGCGGCGGACTTTCGCTCGGCGCGCCTGTCGCTCGCGGGGCGCTACGCCCTCGATGCGGAGCGCTACGCGGAGCACCCGGAGCTGGACACCTCCCGGGCGCGCCAGCACGCGGCGATCGATCTGTCGGCCCGGCCGTCGCACCGGGTCGGCCTGGCGCTGCATGGCGACTACGTGACGACGCTCACGCCGGGAGGGGACCTCAACCTCGCGACCGGGCTTGCGGCCGGCCGCGTGCGCGCCCGCCGCCTCGAGGTGAGGCCGTCGGTCGACTGGCGGGCCGGCCCGGCCTCCGGCGGCAGCCTGACCTACACGCAGACCATGGACGACCTGTCCGGGGGCGCGTCGACAGAGACCCGGGCCGCGGCCCTGGAGCTCGAGCGGCGGACGTCGCCGCGGAACACCGCGAGCCTCCGCCTCGGAACGACCCGTTACGACTTCGACGCGCCGGAGGTCACCACGGCGCACGTTCTGAGCGTCGGCTGGGAGCGGGATCTGGGGCGGAGTGCTGCGCTCGTGCTGCGCGGCGGCCCGCGGTTCTCCGAGGGGAACACCGATCCGGAGCTCTCGGCCTCGGTCCGGGGCGATTTCAAGAGGACGCACCTGGCGCTGACGTGCGGCCGCAGCCTGGTCACCGTCATCGGCCGCGCCGGCGCCGCAGTGACCGACAGCGTCCAGCCGTCCGTGGCCTTTCAGCCGCGCCCGTCGTTTCAGGTGAGCGCCTCCCCCGGGTACTTCCGGATCCGGGACGCGCGCGGGGGACCCGAGGCCACGGTGTATCTGTCGGACGTCCAGGCCGCGTGGCACCTCGGGGAACGGCTGTCGCTGGTCGGCGGCTACCGCAGCGCCCGGCAGCGCGGCGCCCTGGATCCTCCCACGGGGGGCGCGGCAGGCCCGATCGCCCACCACACCTTTCTCCTGAGCCTGGTCGCCCGGCAGGGCGGGCGATGGGCCAGGTCCGGCGGCGTCCCGCCCGCGGAGTGAAGCGATGAGAGCCATCCGATCCGTCGCGCTGTGCCTGGCCATCCTGGCCATCCTGTTCATCCCGGGTCCGCCGCCCGCGGCGCAGGAGCGGTCCCCCGGCCGGAGCGGTCCCCCGGAAACCACGTCCGGGGACTACCGGATCGGGCCCGAGGATGTCCTCACAATCGCGGTCTGGAAGAACGAGGCCCTCGGCGGGGAGATGCCGGTGCGGCCGGACGGGATGATCTCGCTGCCGCTCCTCAACGACGTGCAGGCCGCAGGCCTCACCCCCATGGAGCTCAGGGACGTCCTCGTGAAGCGGCTCTCCGAGTACATGCCGTCGCCCGAGGTCTCGGTGATCATCAAGGAGGTCCGGAGCCCGAAGGTCTCGATCCTCGGAGAAGTGGTGCATCCCGGACGCTACGACCTCAAGGGACGGACCACCGTGCTGGATCTTCTCGCCCTGGCAGGAGGCCTGACCGAATTTGCCTCGCGCTCGCGCATCGTCATCCTGCGCGGCGACGGTCCCGGACCTGCCCGCATCCGGTTCAACTACGGCAAGGCGACGCAGGACGGGGCAAGGGAGAACATCGAGCTGCGTCCCGGCGACATCGTGCTGGTGCTCTGATGGCCCCGAACGCAGAGAATGGGTCCGCCGCCCCGGCCGGAGACTTTGCCTCCATCCGGCAGCCGCCCGGCTGCCCCCCCGTTGCCCGGGCGGCCAGCGGGGCGGCGGACACCATCCCGCCGCCAGGCTCCCAGGAGTGTGTCCGAGTATTCGGCCGGGCCGCGCGCATGGGGCTTGCGGATTGCAGGCAAGGAGCGAGGAGGAGAGCGATGCGGGTTCATCGCCGACGACGAGCGACGCGGTATGCAGCCGCAATCCCCATGCGCCCTTCGGGTTCCGGCGGCGTGGGGCCGTCTGCTTCGTTGCCGCGCCTCGACGATGCTCTGGCATCGGACGTCGTCGCGGCGCCTCGCATCCGGCCCCACGGCGTCCGGAACGCGACCCGGCCCAATACTCGGACACACTCCTAGCCATGGGTGCGGTCGCGCTGTTCTGGATCTCCGTCATCCTGATCGGCTACACGTACCTCGGCTACCCGCTGCTGATCCGGGCCTGGGCCGCGCGGCACCCGGGACGGCCCGCGGCCGGGTGCGACCTCCCCTCGGTCTCGGTCGTGATCGTGGCGCACGACGAGGGGGCGCGCATCGCCGCCAGGATCGAGAATCTCCTGGCGCTGAGCTATCCGAAGGACCGTGTCGAGATCCTCGTCGGATCGGACGGATCGACGGACGACACGGCGGCGCGCGCCCGGACCTTCACCGGGGACGGGGTGCGGGTGGACGATTTCAAGGAGCGCCGCGGCAAGGCGGCCGTGCTCGGCGATCTGCTCCCCCTCTGCCGGGGAGAGATCGTGGTCCTGGCGGACGCGCGGCAGCGGTTCGAGGCGACGGCGCTCGAGGCGCTCCTGCGCCCCTTCGGCGATCCCGCCGTCGGCGCGGTCGGCGGCGAGCTGATCCTGACCGATCGGCCGGTGGCGACGACCGTGAGCCGTGGCGTGGGCCTTTACTGGCGCTGCGAGACGGCGATCCGGGCGAGCGAGAGCCGCATCGACTCGACCGTCGGGGCCTCAGGGGCGGTCTACGCCATCCGGCGCGCGCTGTTCGAGCCGATTCCCGCGGACACGATCCTGGACGACGTGCTCATCCCGATGCGCATCGCGCGCCGCGGCTACCGGGTGGTGTTCGAGGCCGGGGCCCGCGCCTACGACCAGCCGGCGGAGACTCCGCGCCAGGAATTCGTCCGCAAGGTCCGCACTATCGCCGGAAATTTCCAGCTGTTCGCCCGCGAGCTCTGGCTTCTCGACCCGCGCCGCAACCGTCTCTGGTTGCAGACCGTGTCGCACAAAGGGCTCCGTCTGCTGGGCCCCGTGCTCCTGGCGGCGATCCTGGGATCGAACGTCCTGCTCGCCGATCGGCCGCTCTACGCCGCCACGCTGCTGGCCCAGGGGATCTTCTACGCCGCGGCGCTGGGCGGCGCGCTGGCGGGCGCGGGACGTGGCGGCGCCGTCCTGGCCGTGCCGTACACGGTCTGCCTCCTGAACTGGGCGACCGCCGTCGCATTCCTCCGCGTCGTCACCGGGCGCCAGCGCGTCACCTGGGAGCGGGCCCCCGTCTAATCCCCGCCACTCTCCCTAGGCTCCTAAGGTCTTCCCCGAGGAAACCGTCGGGCGTTCTCCGCAGCGCGATTGAGGATTCCACCGATTGTGCGGGCCTTCCTTCGCGCGTACAACAGTTCACGTCAATGCGGAACAATCCGCCGAGGCGCCCACGACGGGGATGAACGAGACGATGAGCGGGCTGACGAAGGGATCGAGGATGGGCCGGGGGCCGCGCGGGGACGCGGGGCGGAGCGCGTCATGACGGCGATGCTCGGCGCGCTGATCCAGGCTATGGCCGCCGTCCGGCCGCTGGCCCGGCGCACGGTGATCCTCGGGACCGGCCCCATGGCCCGCACGGTCGCGCGCGAGATCGCGGCGCGCCGCGGTTGCCGTGAGGCGATCGTCGGAGTCGTCGCCGAGGCCCCGGGAGGAGCGCCCCGGGCGTTCGGCTCGCCCGTCCTCGGGGCTCTCGGCGATCTCGACGAGGTGCTGCGCCGCGCCGCGCCGGGGCGCGTGATCGTCGCCCTGCGCGATCGGCGTGGGCGTCTTCCAGTCGAAAGCCTGCTCGACGCCCGGGTGCGCGGCGTCGCCGTGGAGGAAGCGACCGAGGTCCTGGAGCGCCTCACCGGAAAGATCGCCATCGAAGCCGTCTCCCCCGGCTCCCTCGCTTTCGCGAGCGAGTTCAGCGGCTCCCGGCTGCACGACGCGCTGGCGCGCGCGCTCGGCGTCCTCGTGGCGGGCCTTGGCCTCGTCCTGATGGCGCCGCTCCTGGCGCTGGTCGCCATCGCGATCAGGCTGGATTCGCCCGGTCCGGTCCTGTTCGTCCAGGAGCGGGAGGGTCTCCGCGGCAGGACGTTCCGTCTCCTGAAGTTCCGGACCATGCATGCCCCGGAGGGTCCGACGACTCTGTGGGCGCGGGACAACGGTGATCGCATCACGCGGATCGGCCGCTGGCTGCGCCGGTTCCGTCTCGACGAGCTGCCGCAGTTCGTCAATGTCCTGCGGGGGGACATGAATCTCATCGGTCCCCGCCCGCAGCCGCTGCCGAACTGCGATCTCTTCGCCCGCACGGTGCCGTACTACCGCCTGCGCTCCGCCGTGCGTCCCGGAGTGACAGGCTGGGCCCAGGTCCGTTACGGGTACGCGAACGACCTCGAGGAGGAGACGGAGAAGATGCGCTACGACCTGTACTACATCAAGCATCGATCCGTCTGGCTGGACGTGCGCATCCTGCTGGACACCGTCCGGGTCGTGCTCCAGGGCGGCGGCGCCGAGGCGCGCGAAGCGGCGGCCTCCTTTCCGGCCCGCGTGGGAAGCATGGCGTTCCTGCCGCGGATTCCGCATCGGCACGGCGCAGGACGAAGCCACCGGCTGAGCTTCCGAAGGGACCCGCTCGGGATGCTGGAGGATCCGCACCCGCGCCCCGGCCCGCGGCTTCCATGACCACCATCAGCCACCGGGAGGAACTACGCATGAGACCGAGCCGACTGAGCCGCACCTGTCGGGTCCTGTCCTTCCTTGCGGCCGCCGCCCTCATCGCCTGGATCTCGATCGGGCGCGGGACCGGCGCCCTCGAAGTTCCGACGATCGCCCCGATCTCGCAGGTGGCCGGCCTCGCCCGCAGCTTCGCGCCCGGGGACGTGCTGGTGTCGCTGCGCACCGGCGAAGTGCAGTGGCGCGCCGGCGACGGCTCGCTCGTGGGCGTCCTGGTCAACCTCGTGCCCGGAAAGGCGGAGGGGATGGGGTTCGACGCCGCGGGGAACCTGTACGTCTCGCACTACTGCGCCGACGCCTCCGTCTGCGCGGCGGGGAACTCGGTCGAGAAATTCAGCCCGCAGGGAATCTCCCTGGGTGCCTTCGGGAGCGGTTACGACTGCAACCCGTACGCGTTCGCCTTCGATCGGCTGGGGAACGTCTATGTCGGGCAGGCCGACTGCTCGGGAGACCTGAGGCAGCTCGACCTCTCGGGGACCTTCCGGACGGCCTTCGACGTCGCCAGCGAGGGCCGGGGCTCGGCGCGCATCGATCTCGCCGCCGACGGCTGCACGATGTTCTACACCTCGCAGGGGCCGAACGTGAAGCGCTACGACGTCTGCTCCCGCCGCCAGCTCCCGGACTTCAACGTCGCGCCGGTGCCGGGCGGCTACACGGGGAGCCTGCGCATCCTCCCCGACGGCGGGCTGCTCGTGGCCACCGCGGACGACGTGACGCGCCTGGACTCCGCCGGCCGGGCCGTCCGCCGCTACGACCTGGCCGACGAGCCGGACCTGTGGATCGGGCTCGACCTGGCGGGGGACGGGACCTTCTGGGCCGCCAATTACGGCTCGTCCGACGTCTGCCGGTTCGATCTCGCAACCGGGACCCTGCTCGGACGGTTCAACGCCGGGACCCCCACGACGACCGTGAAGGACGTTCTCGTCAAGCGCTGATCGGTGCCCGCGGCGCGCGGGCGATGTGCCGCGGACCCGGTCCCGGGGAGCTTCCCCCTCCCATCCCCGGGGCCGCGGCCCGCGTCCAGAGCCGGTTTCCCGGAAACACCCTCGTCCCTTCCCGATGATTTCCCATCCGCGCCTTGCGGGATCGACCAGATGGCCCGAGGTCTCGCACGGCCGTAGTCTCGCTCGTGAAGGTTGGTTCGATTCCTGAACGCAGTTCTTTCCATGGAGGTCAGCATGAATCACGGAACGAACGGACTTGGCAGGCTGGCGGCGCTCGCCATGGCAGCGGCGCTTCTGGCCTTATGGCCCGCGGCCGCGATGGCGCAGACCGTCGACGGCGCCGCCACCGCGATCCAGGCGAGCGTCCTGGGCATGAGCACGGCACTCGCGGACACGGGACCGCTGGCCGACGCGCAGGACCTTCGAGAGTCGTCGGAGCCCACCGCCGCCATCCTGTCGGTCGGCAGCGCCGGCGTCCTGCACGCCGCCACGGGGAGCTCGACCAACACGCCGCAGCCCTTCGTGGCGTCGGAGTCGTCCCTCGCCGACCTGGCCCTGTCGGTCGCAGGCAACTCCGTGTCCGCCGCCTTCGTCATGGCCAGGGCGATCGCCCCGCAGGGGGGCACCCCGGTCGGCACGTCGGAGTTCGACGCCCTGTCGGTCAACGGCATGGCGGTCCCCGTGAGCGGCGCCCCGAACCAGATGGTGTCCCTCCTGGGAGGCCGGCTGGTCCTCAACGAGCAGATCGCGTCGACGGCGGGAACGACCGTCAACGCGCTGCACCTGGTCGTCGACGGCATCGCGGACGTGGTGATCGCCTCCGCGAAGGCGGGAACCGGCTCCGGCGGCTCGTCGGTGCCGCCGCCGATCCTGCCGCCCCTGCCGCTGTTCTAACCGAGGAGACTGAAACGATGACTCTCAAGAGAACGATCGCGCGCAACGCAGTCCTGGCATTTGCGGTCTTCAGCCTGATACTGACCGGCGGCGGGCGGACCTTCGCCTGGCCGACCGACAATCTGCCTCCGTCCGACTTCGTCACCGGCGGGGGATGGATCGTCGGCACCCCCTCCGGCGCCAAGGGGAACTTCGGCGTCGGCGGAGGGGTGAAGAACGGCGCCTTCTGGGGACACCTCAACTACCTCGATCACGGCAGCGGCATGCACGTGAAGGCGACCAGCATCACCGGCTACGTCTTCGTGGACGACAGGACCCGCGACATCTGCGGGACCTACGAGACGAACACCGGGGACTCCGGCTACTTCCGGGTCCGCGTGACCGACAACGGCGAGCCCGGCCGAGACGACTTCTTCGGGATCAGGCTGCAGAGCGGCTATCTCGCCATGGGCGACCTGGGCGGACCGGACCCGGGAGGCGGGAACATCCAGCTCCACAAGGGGAACGCCTCCAACACGCCCCCCGCGACCGGCTCCTACTGTCCGGTCTGATCGCATCGGCGGCTGCTCCCGGAATCCTCCACGCTGCAACGTTCCGGGGGCAGCCGGCT
Organism: Candidatus Polarisedimenticolia bacterium; assembly: GCA_036001465.1. Classification (NCBI taxonomy): domain Bacteria; kingdom Pseudomonadati; phylum Acidobacteriota; class Candidatus Polarisedimenticolia; species Candidatus Polarisedimenticolia bacterium. Next base: position 49,238 of record DASYUH010000085.1, on the reverse strand, counting down.
GACGCGCGGCTCGGGGGGCGCGCGATGCGGGATCTCCCCGGTTCCGGTTCGGTAGTTTCCCCGATAGGCCGCGCCCTTCGGGCGGCGTAAGGTGACACGAAGGCGCGGGCCGATCGGTGGCCCGGTGAGAGAGGAGCCATGCGCGGACAGTCGGAACAGGGCGAGGGGATTCACCGGGTCCTCGAAATATGGGGCCGGCGGTGGTGGCTGGGGGTCGCGGTCTTCCTCGGCGTGCTCGTCCCCGGGCTCAGCTTCGTGGCGTTCCTCCCGGATATGTACCGGGCGACCACGACGGTCCTGGTGGAGAGGCCGCAGGTCTCGGAGACGTTCGTGCGTCCGGCGGTGACCGAAGAGCTGGAGACCCGGATTCACGCCCTCAGCGAAGAGATTCTCAGCCGGGCGAACCTGGCGGAGCTCCTGACGCGTTTCGATCTCTATCCCATCCTGAGGCAGAAGGCTTCCGTCGAGGACGCCATCATGAAACTGCGGCGCGACATCGACCTGGACCTCAAGGGGGTCGAGAACGGCTGGAGCCGCGGGGCGACGGTCGCCTTCGTCCTCGGCTACAGGGGGCGGGATCCCCGGAAGGTGGCGCAGGTCGTGAACACCCTGGCGTCGTTCTACGTGGAGGAGAACACGAAGGTCCGTGAGGCCCAGGCCGCGCGGACCTCCGAGTTCCTCAAGTCGCAGCTCGCGGAGATGAAGCAGAAGCTGGCGGACCAGGAGAACCTGATCGGGCAGTACAAGAAGCGCCACGCCGGCGAGCTGCCGCAGCAGGTCGAGGCGAACATCGCCGGCCTCGAGCGGCTGAACGCTCAACTGCAGCTCAACAACGAGAAGCAGATCCGGGCCATGGAGCGCCGTGACCGGCTGGCCGGGCCATCCGGCGACGCGGTGGCGGGGCTGGATCCGGAGGACGATGAGGGGCGCCTCGGCCGGCTGAAGCAGGAGCTGGCCGCGCTGCGCCGGCAGTACAGCGCCAAGTACCCCGACGTCGTGCGTCTCGAGCGGGAGATCGCGGCGCTCGAGGACCGGATCGCCGCGCGGGCCGAAGCGCCAGGCACCACGGGGGGCGCCGTCCCGGCCGGGGCCGAGGCGCCTCCCGCGAGCGCCAGCCGGCGCGGCCCGGATGCGGAGATCCAGGCTCTGAAGCGCGAGGAGGAGCGCCTGCGGCAGACCATCGCCGCCTACGAGCAGCGGGTGGACAACGCCCCCCAGCGACAGCAGGAGTTCGAGGCTCTGTCGCGCGATTACGAGACCACACGGGAGCTCTACGACTCCCTCCTGAAGAAGCACGAGGAGTCGCTGCTCGCCGAGAGCATGGAGCACGGCCGGACGACGGAGCAGTTCCGCGTCCTGGACCCTGCCCTCCCGCCCAGCGCGCCGGCGGCCCCCAATCGGATCTGGCTGTCGCTCATGGGGCTCATCGTGTCCGTTGGACTGGCGGTGGGGGCCATGGCCCTGGCCGAGCAGCTCGACACCTCCTTTCACACCGTCGAGAGCCTGCGCGCCTTCACCAGGGTGCCGGTGCTGGCCAGCATTCCGCGCATCGTCACCCGGGGGGACGCCTTCCGGAGGGGCCTGAGGATCGGGGTGGCGGCGGTGGGGCTGGTCATGGTGCTGGCGGCGGCCGCCGGCGCCTCCTGCTACCTGGCGCGCGAGTACGAGCCCCTGGTGTTCATGATGAGCGGCGGCCGCCTCTAGGAGTGTGCATGCCTGAGTCGATCGGCGCGGAGCGTCCGTCACGGATCGGACCGGTCCGGCCGGCGCCCGAGAACGCCTCCGCGGGCGGGGCGAAGAGGCTCGATCCCCATCTGGTGAGCCTGTCCGCACCCGCGTCGTTCGAGGCCGAGCAATACCGGACGCTGCGCGCGCGCCTCGAATCCCGCCAGGAGGGGAAGGCGATCCAGGTCGTGGCGGTCACCAGCGCCACGGTCGGAGACGGCAAGACCACGACCGCCATCAACCTGGCCGGGGCCCTGGCGCAGTCCTCCGAAGCCCGAGTCCTCCTGGTGGACGCCGACCTCCGCCGCCCGTCCGTGGAGTCGCTGCTCGGCTGGAGCGGCCCCGGGCTGGCCGACGCCATCCTCGACACGGACCGTACCCTGATGTCCACCGTCCGCCAGGACCCGTCGATGAACCTGTCGGTCATCACCGCGGGCCGGAAGCCCGAGGCGCCGTACGAGGCGCTGAAGTCGGCGCGGCTCGGCACCCTGTTCGAGGAGATGCGCCGGCATTACGACTACATCGTCGTCGACACCCCGCCGCTGCTTCCGGTCCCGGATTGCCGCTTGATCGCGCGGTGGGTGGACGGCTTTCTCATGGTCGTCGCGGCGCACCGCACCCCCAGGAAGCTGTTCGAGGAGGGGATGAGCCTCCTGGATCCCTCCCGGGTCATCGGGCTCGTCTTCAACGGCGCCAGCCGGCCTTATTCCCGCTACTACGGCCGGTACCACGCGTACGGCCACCCGTCGCGACAGTCCGCCCCGGGCCCCCGGCCTCCTTCGCGGCCCGCCCCGCGTCCCACGTCGGGCTGATCCGCTCAGGGAATTCCCTGAGGGGCTTTGAGGGATCCACTGATTGATGAGGGGCGATCGCCGTTGTAGTAATGATGCGCACAATGGCTTTGATGCGTCGTTCCCGCAGGCCCCCGAAACCGAAGGGGGCGAAGCCCGCCCGGAACCAGGCTCCATGACGAGGGTCTCGAGACGTTCCCGATGCTGAGAGCGGAAGTGGAGAGGAGCATTGCGTCGATCGCGCCGGGGCGATTCCGGGGCCGGGATCGGGTTCCCGCCCGTCGCCTGGTCGCGCTCGGCGGCGGAACCGGACTTCCGGTCGTGTTGCGCGGCCTGAGGAAGGGGCTCTTTCCGCGGCCGAGGCGCGCCGACTCCCTGGAGCGCGAGCGCCTGACCGCCATCGTCAATGTCGCCGACGACGGCGGCAGCTCGGGCAGGCTGCGGCGGGCGTACGGCGTGCTCCCGCCCGGCGACATCCGCAACTGCCTGGTGGCTCTGGCCGACGAGGGATCGGCCCTGTCCCCCGTCTTCGATTTCCGCTTCGAAGGGAACGGGGGGCTCGGGGGGCACAGCCTCGGAAACCTCATCCTGACCGCCCTGAGCCGGATGGAAGAGGACTTCTCCGTGGCCGTGGAGCGAGCCGCGGGCCTGCTTGCCACGCGCGGCCGGGTCTTCCCGGCGACGCTTGAGGACGTCTCCCTGCTCGCCCGGTTCGCGGACGGCAGCCGCGTCGCCGGAGAATCGCGGATCGCGGCGGTCCGCCGCGCGGTCCGCCGGCTCAGCCTGGTTCCCCCGAAGGTGAGGGCGCTGCCGCAGGCGCTCGAGGCTGTCGAGCGCGCGGATCGGATCGTCATCGGTCCGGGAAGCCTCTACACGAGCCTGATCCCGATCCTGCTGGTCGAGGACCTCGTGGAGGCGGTGGCGCGATCCCGGGCCCGCGTCATGCTCGTGATGAATCTGATGACCGAGCCGGGCGAGACCGACGGCTACAGCGCCTCGGACATCGTGCTCGCCCTTCGCCGGCACGCTCCCGGCCTGCCGATCGACGACGTCCTGATCCACGACGCGCCGATCCCCCGGTATCTGGCCGCGCGCTACGCCGAGAGCGGCGCGGTCCCGATCAAGGCCGATCCGCGTCTCATCCGGTCCCTCGGGTGCCGGCCGATCGGGCGCGACCTGCTGAGACGGGGCACCAAGGTCCGTCACGATCCGGTCAAGCTGGCCCGCGCCATCCTGGGGACGCCAGCCGGAAGGCGGGCATGAGCGCCGGCCGGAGCACCGAGTGGTGGAGGCCGGAACTCGCGCCGGCGGCGGCCGATCGACTCCCCGCGGAGGTCCCGGGAGACGCGGCGCGCGCCGGGAGCGAGACCCCCTTCCGGGCGCTCATGGCGTTCACCTTCGTCCTGCTACTCGCCCCCCAGTCCTTCGTTCCGGCCCTAGCGCCGATGCGTCCGGGGCTCCTGATGGCGGCGATCGCCATCACGACCTACCTGTTCGATCGTCTCGTGAGCCGCCGGCCGATCCTGAGAATTTCCCCCGAGATCGCGGCGTCCGCCGCCCTTCTGGCCTGGGCGGTCGTGACGCTTCCCATGTCGTACTGGCCCGGAGGGAGCCTGGCCTTCATCCTCGAGGTCTATTCCAAGACGCTGGCGATCTTCTGCCTGCTCGTCCAGGTCGTGGTGACGCCCCGCAGGTTGCGCACGGTGGCCTGGGGGCTGGCGCTGATGGCGATGCCCCTGGCGGCGTTCGGCATCCGCGAATACCTCGCCGGGCGCTTCATCTCATCCGGCGCGGTCCGGCGCATCCAGAGCTACGATGCCCCTCTGACGCAGAACCCGAACGACCTGGCGCTGATGCTCAACCTCATCCTGCCGCTCACCCTGGCGTTGATCCTGATCCAGCGTGCGCCTCTACCGCGCCTGGCCCTCATCGTCGGCGCGCTCCTGAGTGTCGTCGCGATCATCCTGACGTTCTCGCGCGCCGGCTTCATCACCCTCGCCGTCACCGGCGCCTTCTATCTGGCCAGGACCCTGAGAAGGCCCGGACGGGGCTGGGCGCTCGCGGTCCTCGTGCTGGCTCTCCTGGGCACGCCGTTCCTGCCCCAGGGGTACCTCGATCGGCTGAGCACCATCACCAACATCCACTCCGACCCGACGGGATCGGCGCAGGAGCGCTGGGGGGACACGCAGGCGGCCCTGGAGTTCGTCTCCGAGAACCCCGTGGTCGGCGCCGGAATCGGGATGAACGCCCTCGCCCTGAACGAGCTGCGTGGGGCCCTTTGGAAGAAGATCCACAACGCGTATCTCGAATACGCGGTCGATCTGGGCCTGCCGGGGCTGGCGCTCTTCCTGATCATCCTCGTCGGCTGCATCCGGGCCACCGTCCTGGTCATGCGGCGCACGGCGGCCCGGCCCGAAGGGCGCGACCTGTTCCTGCTCGCGGAGGGAATCCAGGCCGGCCTGGCAGCCTTCGCGGTCGCCGCCCTGTTCCACCCCGTCGCCTATCACTTCTATTTCTACTACCTGGCGGGTCTCGCCCTGGCGGCGCGGGCGGCGTGCGAGGCCGGGATACCAGGCTGAGACGATGAAGATCGCTCAGGTCGGCCCGAGCGCGTGGCTCTGGAAGAAGGAGACGGGCTACTACGCCGGGAGCGCCGAAGAGCTTGCGCTGCGGCCGGTCCTCCCGGACATCGGCCGACTGCGCGATCGACGAATCTTCGAGCTCTTCCTGAGTCACGGCAGTCTGTCGCGGGGCTCCCGGGTCCTGGAGATCGGCTGCGGGCGCTCGCCCTGGCTGCCGTTTCTCGCCCTGCGGCTCGGGTGCCGCGTCGAGGGCATCGACATCGAGCCCCACGCCGCGGATCTGGCGCGCGCCAACCTCGCGGGGGCACGCGCCGCCGGGGAGATCCACTGCGGCGACGCCTTCGCCCTCGTCGCCCGGCCGGATCTGCGCCACACATTCGATCTCGTCTACTCGATGGGAGTGCTGGAGCACTATGACGACGCGGCCGCGCGGATCGCCGTCCTGGCGGATTACCTCAGGCCCGGCGGCCGGATCCTGACGACGGTCCCGAACCTGCAGGGGGTGAACTGGCTGCTGCAGCGCCTGGCCGACCTGCGGACCCTGCAGGCTCACGTGGTGTACGACCGGACCCTGCTGGCCCGGGTCCACGAGGCGGCAGGGTTCACCTCCATCGCGTCCGGGTACGCGGGGTTCTTCGACGCGCACCTGGCATCGGCCGCCGGGGCGACGAGCCGGGTGAGGCGATCGATGCTGCGGCGTCTCTGCCGGGCCCTCGGCCTGGGCGCCGAGGCGTGGCTGAGGCTCTGCGGGGAGCGCGCGGCCCCGGACCTGCGCTACGTCTCCCCGCACGTCTTTTATGCCGGCCGCCGCGCGACCCCTCCGGGCCCGGCCGTGGAGGGCGCGGCGTGACACCGCTCCGGGCCGGCTCGGAAGATGCCCCGGCCGCCGGGGAGGCCCGCACCGGGCTCCTGATGTTCGTGAACGGCTTCGGCATGGGAGGCACCGAGCGGCACGTCGTGAACGTGGGGCGGGCGATCGACCGGACCCGCTTCGACCTCCACCTGGGCTGCTTCAGGCGGTGGGGCCATTTCCTCGAGGAGATCGAGAGCCGGCACGTGCCGATCTGGGAGTACCCGATCGACAGCCTGCACAACGCCGGGACGCTCCGGGCCCAGCTGCGCTTCGCCCGGGATCTGCGGCGCCTGCGCATCCGGATCGTCCATGCCTACAACTTCTATCCCAACGTCTTCGCCCTGCCGGCGGCCCGTCTGGCCCGCATTCCGCTCGTCCTCGCCTCCATAAGGGACACGGGCGTGTACCAGACGACGAACCAGAAGCGCGCCCAGAGGCTCATGTGCCGTCTGGCCCACTGCATCGTGGTGAACGCCGAGGCGGTGAGGCAGTGGCTGGTGGAGGAAGGGTTCCGCCGGGACAACATCGTCGTCATCCGGAACGGCGTCGACCTGTCGCGGTTCGAGAAGCGCGGAGACGGCCCCCGCCTGCGCCGCGAGCTGGGGATTCCGCAGGGCGCCCCCATCGTGGCGGTGGTGACGCGGCTGCACGAGCTCAAGGGACTCGACTACTTCCTGCAGGCGGCCGCCGCCGTGGCGGGTCGCTACCCCAATGTCCGGTTCCTGATCGTGGGGGATCGGTACGGCCTGAAGGACAGGATGGTGGTGCGGGAGGACGCCTACCAGGCCGAGCTGGAACGCCTGGCGGCGCATCTCGGGATCGCGCACCGTGTGGTGTTCAGCGGCTTCCGGCTGGACATCCCGGAGCTCCTGGCCGAGGTCGCCGTGTCGGTGCTGCCGTCCCTGAGCGAGGGGCTGTCGAACTCCCTGCTCGAGTCGATGGCGGCGGGAGTTCCGGTCGTCGCCACCCGGGTCGGGGGGAGCCCCGAGGCGGTGGAGGACGGCGTGTCGGGGCTCCTGGTGCCGCCGCGCGACGCCGCCGCGCTGGCGGAGGGGATGAACGCGCTCCTGGGGGATGCCGCCCTGGCGCGCAGACTGGGCGAGGCTGCGAGGCGCCGGATCGCGGACCACTTCTCTCTCGAGAGCATGACGCGGGAGCTCGAGCGTCTGTATCTGAGATTGCTTCGGGGGGAGCGCCCGCAGGCCACGCACGGTCCGGGGCCCGGACTCCTCCGCGAGGACAACTAGAGGCCATGTTCGACCCGCGCATCGAGATCTTCTCCACCTGCCCGCCGTCCACAGGCGACGATGCGCGGGCGTATGCCGATCACGTCGTCGAGGTGGCGCGCTGGAGCGAGCGCGCCGGCTGCAAGGGGATCCTCGTCTATTCAGACAATTCGCTCCTGGATGCCTGGCTGGTTTCGCAGCTGATCATCGCGGGCACCCGGTCGCTCTGTCCTCTGGTGGCGGTGCAGCCGGTCTATATGCACCCGTACACGGTGGCCAAGATGGTGACCACGTATGCCTCCCTCTTCGAGCGGAGGATCTACCTCAACCTGGTCGCCGGGGGATTCAAGAACGACCTGGAGGCGCTCGGGGACCGGACGCCGCACGACAGGCGCTATCAGCGGCTGGTGGAATACACCTCGATCATCCGGCACCTCCTCTCCGGGCAGAAACCGGTCACCCTCGCAGGGGAGTACCACCAGGTGGAGCGGCTGAGGCTTTCGCCGCCGCTCCCCCCGGATCTGTTTCCGGGCATCTTCGTCTCCGGCTCCTCGGAGGCGGGGAGGGCCGCGGCCCGGAGCCTCGAGGCCACCGCCATCGAGTATCCGAAGCCGGCGCAGGACGCCCCGGAGCCCTCGAAGGACGGGGGAGGGGCGCGCGGGATCCGCGTCGGCCTGATCACCCGGAGGAGCGAGGACGAGGCCTGGGAGCTGGCGCGCGCCCGGTTTCCGGAGGACCGCAAGGGGCAGCTGGCCCACCAGCTCGCGATGAAGGTCTCGGACTCCGTCTGGCACGGCCAGCTGTCAGGCATGGGGCAGGCCGGCGACGGCAGTCCCTACTGGCTGGTCCCGTTCCAGAACTACAAGACGATGTGCCCCTACCTCGTGGGGAGCCACGAGCGGGTCGGCGCGGAGCTGGCGCGATATCTCTCCGCCGGCTGCCGGACGTTCATCCTCGACATCCCACGCGACCCCGACGACCTGGAACAGACGGAGGCCGCCTTCGAGAGGGCCCTCGACCGATGCCCGAATCCCTAGCCCATCTCGTGACACGGCAGGCGGAGCGGCGCCCCGAGGCCGTGGCCGTCGTCGACTGCGGGCGCGCCCTCACCTATGCCGAGCTGGAGGTCCGCTCGCGCCGGCTCGCCCTGAGGCTCCTGGCGGAAGGCTGCGGGCGGGGGGATCGGGTCTGCCTGCTGATGCCGAAATCGCTGCAGGCGATCGTGGGGCTTCTCGGGATCTACCGGGCTTCGTGCATCTACGTGCCGCTCGATCCGTCGAGCCCGGCCCCCCGTCTGGCGAAGATGATCGACTCGTGCGCCCCCCGCTTCATCCTGGCGGGCGGCCCGGTGGGCCGCACGCTCGACGAGATTCTGGAGGATCGACAGCGGGGCTCCGGCATCGCCGTCGGCTGGCTGGACGAGGAACCGCCGGGTGCCGTGACCTTCAGGCCGCGCTTCGCCGCGCCCGACGTCAGCGGCGGAGACGTGGTCCCCGGGGCGCCCGCGACGCCCCCCCTGGACACGGCGCACATCCTGTTCACCTCCGGATCCACGGGAACGCCCAAAGGGGTGGTCATCACGCATGCGAACGTCCTGCACTTCGTCGACTGGGCCACGCGCTACTTCGGGATGGAGGCCTCCGACCGGGTCTCGTGCCACCCGCCGCTGCACTTCGACCTCTCGCTGTTCGACATCTTCGGGGCCTTCGCGGTGGGGGCGGAGCTGCACCTGGTTCCTCCCCAGGCGAGCCTCCTTCCCACCACGCTGGCGGAATTCATCCGCGCCTCGCGGCTGACGCAGTGGTTCTCCGTCCCCTCGGTCCTGAACTACATGGCCAAGTTCGACGTGGTCCGCCCCGGCGACTTCCCGGAGCTCAAGCGGCTTCTGTGGTGCGGGGAGGTGTTCCCCACGCCGGCGCTCGCCTACTGGATGCGGCGGCTGCCGCATGTCTCGTTCACCAACCTCTACGGGCCGACCGAGGCCACGATCGCCAGCAGCTACTACACGGTTCCGGGCGGCCCCGCCAGCGACCGCCAGGCGATCCCGATCGGCACCGCCTGCGACGGGGAGGAGCTCCTGATCCTGGACGACCACCTGAAGCCGGTCGGGGACGGCGAGGTCGGCAACCTCTACATCGGCGGGCGCGGCCTCAGCCCGGGGTACTGGGAGGACCCGCAGAAGACGCGCGAGGTCTTCCTGTCCAGAAACGGCGGCCCCGGCGAAGGCGAACGGATCTACCGCACGGGGGACCTGGCGCGCCGTGGCGAGGACGGGCTGGTCTATTTCGTCGGGCGGGCCGACGCGCAGGTCAAGAGCCGGGGATACCGCATCGAGCTGGGGGAGATCGAGACCTGCCTCGGCGCCCTGGACGGCGTGCGGGAGTGCGCGGTGGTGGCCATCCCGACGGACCAATTCGAGGGGACGATCCTGTGCTGCGCCTACGTCCCGGCGGAGGAGGAGATGAATCCCACGGCGCTCCGCCAGGGGCTGGGTCGTCTCCTGCCGGCCCACATGCTCCCCGCGCGCTGGCAGGCCTACGACCGGCTGCCCCGAAACGCCAACGGCAAGATCGATCGGGCCGTCCTCAAGGAGACCTTCGAGCGTCATGAAGCTGCTTCCGCTTGACAGCCCCGAGCTCATCCGGCTCGTCGCCTCCTGGATGTCCAGCAAGGAGAACTACCAGTGGCTGGATTTCGGGAACGGGCGGCAGATCCTCACACCGGAGTGGCTGAAGATCGCCACGCAGCGCGACTCGGAGGTCCTGCGGGTGTTCACGGGGGAGGACGACAGGACGCCCGTCGGCGTGGTCGGCCTGACCGGTGTCGACCGGGCCTTCGGGACCGCCCGCATCTGGGTCGTGGCCGGAGACAAGTCGTTCCGCGCGCGCGGCCACGCCACGCGGGCGGCCGGAAGGCTCCTGACGCTCGGCTTCCGGGAGCTGGGCCTGGGGGCGATCAACACCTGGATCGTCGAGAGCAACCCGTCGGCCCGCATCGCCGCGCGCCTGGGATTCCAGCCGATCGGCAGGCAGAGACAGTGTCACGTCATCGACGGCCGCCCGCACGACCGCCTGTGGTTCGACATCCTGGCCTCCGAGCACAAGGAAGAGTGAGATGCATGCCGCCGAGGAGTTGCAGGGGCGCATTGTCCGGCTGTTCGCCGACAGGCTGAACCTGGATGTGCCGTCGGGGGAGACCGATCTGTTCGAGGCCGGGGCGCTCGACTCGATGGCCTTCGTGGAGCTCCTGGCCCAGCTCGAGCGCGAGTTCGGGATCGTCGTGTCGCTGCAGGACCTCGAGATGGACAACTTCCGGACGATCGAGAGAATCGCCGGCTTCGTGGCCGCGCGCCGCGGGAGCGAGGGAAATGGATCCTGAGAGCCGGCACAAGACGCTGCGCCTGCTGTCGAACGGTGTGTACGTCATGACCTCGAGGAGCGGCGACCGCTTCGGGGCGGCCACGGTCACCTGGGTGTCGCAGGCCTCCTTCCGGCCGCCGCTCCTCATGGCGGCGGTGCGCCCGGGGAGCAACGTGTTCGCCTGCCTGCGCGACAGCGGGGTCGCGGCGCTGCACATCCTGGGGCGCGGCCAGGAGGAGATGGCCCGCAGGTTCTTCGCGCCGACCGAGGCCGATGCCTCCGGGATCAACGGCGAGCCGTTCCAGGAGGGGACCACGGCGGTCCCGATCCTGCGCAACGCGCCGGCGTACCTCGAATGCCGCGTGCGGAGAATCGTCGACGACCTGGGAGGGGACCACTCCCTGGTCGTCCTGGAGGTCCTGGACGCCAGCTGCCGCGAGCCGGTCCGACCGATGACCATCGCCGAATCCCCCTGGGAGTACGGTGGCTGAGGCGGCCGGATTGGAACGTCAGCCGGCGGCCGATCCGGGTCCGGTCGATCGCGGCGACATGCCGCGGGCGTCCGCGGCCTCCCGGGTCCGCCCGCTGGTCGAGCGGGATCTCCCGCACATCGTGTCGCTGTACGAGCAGGTCTTCGCGGGGCGCGCCGGGCGCGCGCCCGGATCGACGGGGGACCACCTCGAGCAGATCCTGTGCAAGAGCCCGTGGCGGGACCCCACGCTCCCTTCCCTGGTCTGCGAGGACGGCGCCGGCCGCATCGTCGGCTGCCTCGGCGTGATGCCGCGCCGCATGCGGATCGGCGGCCGATCGATCCGCGCCGCCATCAGCCATTCCTTCATGGTCGAGCCGGGCAGCCGGGCCAGCCTGGCGGCCCTGGCGCTCGCCCGGGCGTTCCTGGCGGGCGGCCAGGATCTCTCGGTGGCCGAAGGAGGGGGCCCCTCCCGACGCATCCTCGAGAGCCTGGGAGGCTCCACCTCGCTGCTCTACAGCCTCCGCTGGACGCGGCCGCTCCGTCCCGGACGCTACCTCCTGTCCTACCTGAGGCGGCGCGGGCTGCCCGCCGCCCTCTCGGCGGCGGTCGCCCCGTTGTGCGCCGCCGCCGACATGCTGGCCCCCCGGATCGCCGGCGCCTCCATGCGGACGACCCGCTCGCGCCTCACGGGGCAGGACCTCGCGCCGGGGGATCTCCTGGCCTGCCTGTCCGGAACCGCCGCCGATCGCGCCCTGCGCCCCCGCTACGACGGCGCATTTCTCGACTGGTTTCTCGACCTCCTGGCCGCCAGGCGGGGGCGCGGCCGGTTCGAGAAGGTGGCCGTCCGGGACGGCTCCGGCGCCCTCGTCGGCTGGTACCTCTTCTACCTGAACCCCGGGGGCATCAGCGAAGTCGTGCAGGTCGGCGCCATGCGGGGATTCATGGGAGACGTGGTCGATCACCTCTTCGAGCGCGCCTATCGGGGAGGGGCGGTGGCGGTGTCGGGCCAGATGGACCCGGCGGCTTTCCAGGCGCTGGCCGCGAGGCGGTGCGTGTTCCACCACGACGGGATCTCCTGGTTCCTGGTCCATTCGCGCGACCCCGAAGTGCTCGAGGCCATCCATCGGGGGGACGCCTTCCTGACGAGGCTCGAGGGTGAATGGTGCATCGGTCCCTGAACGTGCCGGGGGAGGGCCCGCCGATCGAATCGTGGCGAGGAAGGCGGCGGCGCCCCTCCCGGCCTGCCGGGTGGAGGTCGTCTCGGACGCGCGCGCGCTCCTGGACATGGGGCCGCTGTGGGACGGCCTCGTCCGGAGGGCCGGCCTGGATCATCCCTTCCAGAGCCACGCGTGGGTGCGCTCGTGGTGGGAGAGCTTCGGCGCCGGCCGGAGGCTGCACGTCCTCCTGGTGCGCGCCGGCGAGGAGGCGGTGGCGCTGGCGCCGCTCATGCTCGGACCGGCCCGGCTGTACGGCCTCCCACTGCGGCGCCTCGGCTCCCTGTACAACGAGCACACCCCGCGCTTCGACCTGGTGGTGGCGGACCGCCGGGACGACGCCTGCCGGGCGATCTGGAGCCACCTCAGGGCCTCGAGCGACGACTGGGATCTGCTGGAGCTCTGCCAGGTGCCGCAGGGATCGCAGGCGACCGCGGAGCTGGCCCGGCTCGCCGAGGCCGATCGATTCCTCGTGGCGTCCTGGCGCGCGTCCGAGTCACCCTACGTGCCGCTTCGGGACGGATGGGATCGGTACCTCATGACGCTGAGCCACAACCATCGGGCCAAGCTGCGCAAGCGCCTCCGCCGTCTCGAGCGCCGGGGCCGCGTGGCGCTCGAGACGATCGACTCGGAGGAGGGGCTGGACCGGGCTCTCGAGGACGGCTGGCGGCTGGAGGCCGGCGCCTGGAAGGACCGGGCCGGGACCGCCGTCCGGCTCTCCTCCTCCCTCGGCCGGTTCTACGCCAGCCTCGCCCGCCACGCGGCCCGCGCCGGGATCCTGCGGCTGTTCTTCCTGACGGTCGGAGGTGCCCGGATCGCCTTCGCCTATGCTCTCCGCCACGGCGACAAGGTCTACGTCCTGAAATCGGGGTACGACGCGGCGTACGCCGGCTACTCGCCCTACAACCTCCTGACCGGCCTGATCCTGGAGGAAGCCTGCAGGCGGGGCCTCAGCGAATACGACTTCCTCGGCGGCAACGACGAGTGGAAGATGCACTGGACCGACAAGGTGCGGTCGCACGAATGGCTCTATGTCTTCCCCGGGCGCCTCAAGGCCCGGGTCCTTCACGGGGTCAAGTTCGGGGTCGTCCCGCGCCTGGCGCGCCTCCCTCTCTATCGGACCGTGCGCGACACCCTGGCGGGATCGGGGGGCCGGTGACGTACATCCCCTCCTGGCCCGTGCTGGCGCCGCGCAGCCTTCTCGGCCACGTGCCGGCGCGCAGCCTCCCCTTTCCACTCAGCGCCCCGAGGCGCCACTCCTTTTACGTCGCGCGAGGCGGCATCTACCACCTGGTGAGGGCCCTGGGGTGCGCGGACGGAGGGACCGTCCTGATGCCGGACTACAACAGCGGTGCCGAGGTCTGGGCCGTCCGGGCGGCCGGGGCGACGGTCCGCTGCTACCACGTGGGGCGCGACATGCAGGTCGATCTCGACGAGCTGAAGGCCCTGTGCGATCTCAGGCCCAGGGCCCTCTACCTGATTCACTACCTCGGCTGGCCGCAGCCGGTGAACGAAGTGAAAATCCTGTGCCGGGAGCGGGGCATCCCCCTGATCGAGGACTGCGCCCTGTCCCTGCTGAGCGAGGTCGAAGGCCGCCCGCTCGGGACGTTCGGGGACTTCGCGGTCTTCTGCCTGTACAAGTCGCTGCCGGTCCCGAACGGCGGGCTCCTGGTGCAGAACACCGACGGGCCGTCCGCTCTCAATGGCCTGGAGCTCCGGCCGTGCAGCCGGGTGTCGGTCGTGGCGCGATCCTCGGAGCTGCTTCTCATGTGGCTCCGCGCCCGCTCGGATCCTCTCGGCGCCGCGCTCCTGCGCGGCAAGCGGGCGGCCGGCTGGACGCTCGATCGCCTCGGAGTCGCCCGCCACCCGATCGGCGACATCTCTCCCGAGTTCTCGACCGCGGGGTACGACATCAGCAAGCTGGACACCGCCATGTCGCCATGGTGCGCGGGGCTCCTCGACCGGCTCGATTACCAGGCCATCGTGCGCCTTAGGCGGGAGAATTTCCTGCGTCTTGCCGGACGCCTGAAGGGCCGGGTCGCCCTGGCGCGCCGGGATCTGCCGGAAGGAGTCTGCCCCCTGTTCCTCCCGATCCTGGTGCCGGACAAGGCCGCCGCCTCCCGGGCGCTCCGCGAGCATGGAATCGAGGCGGTGGAGTTCTGGAACTACGGCCACCCCGATGCGGACGGACAGGCCGGGCCGGACGCCGCGTTTCTCCGCAGACACCTGCTGGAGCTGCCCATCCATCAGGACGTCACAACCGCGCAGATCGACTTCATGGCGGAACGGGTCCTGCGCCTGGATCCATGTGCCTGAAGCCGCGGCCGCGAGAGTGTCATTGAACTCCGTCGAGATCATCGAGAGCACCGAACGCCTCATGGGATTGAGGGAGGAATGGACCGACCTGCTCCGGCACAGCTCCGCCAACTGCCTGTTCCTGACGTGGGAGTGGCTGTCGACCTGGTGGAGGCACCTGTCTCGCGATCGGCGGCTGTTCGCCCCGGTCGTGCGCGACCGGGGTCGGCTGGTGGCGCTGGCGCCGATGGTGATCCGGCCGCCCGGCATCTCCAGCATCCAGCCGTTTCCCGCCCTCGAGTTCATGGGGGTCGGGAGCGTCGGGTCCGACTACCTGGACGTCCTCGTCAGGCGCGGCGAGGAGGAGCGGGCGCTCCCGGCCCTCGCCGAATGCCTGGCGCCCGCCAACCGGCCCCTCGAGCTGGAGCAGATCCGCTCCGCCGGCAGCAGCGCCGAGGATCTCGGCGCGCACCTCGGACGCAGGGGCTGGCACGTGTCCACGGAGGAGATGAACCTCTCGCGGTACATCCCCCTGGCGGGGCAGTCCTGGACGTCCTACCTCGCCACCCTGGGGGGGGCGCACCGGGCCAACTTCAACCGCCGGCTCAGGAGGCTGGAGCGGGAGTTCACCGTCCGGTTCGAGACCGTATCCACCGAGGAGCACCGGCGCGCCGCGCTGGGCCGGCTGATCGCGCTGCACCAGGCGCGCTGGCGGGAGCGCGGCTTCTCGACCGCCTTCCACACCCCCAATCATCTGAGATTTCACGAAGAGTTCAGCCGGCTGGCGTGCGAGAAGGGGTGGCTGCGGATCTACACCCTGTGTCTCGACGACGAGCCGGTGGCGGCCCTCTACGGGTTCCGGTACGACGGGGTCTTCTCCTTCTATCAGTCGGGATTCGATCCGAACTACGCCGGATTCGCCGCCGGGCTCGTCACCATGGGCCTCGCCATCCAGAAGGTCATCGAGGAGGGGGCCTCGGAGTTCGACATGCTGCAGGGGCTCGAGCGCTACAAGGGACTCTGGGCCCGCGAGGCGCGATCGCTGGGGCGCGTGGACATCTTTCCGCCCCATCTCCGGGGGCTCCTCTACCGGGGGACCACGGAGCTTGGCCGCGCCGCCAGGCGGGCGGCGCGCAGGGTCCTGCCCGCGGCCCTGGCCGACCGGATCGCCTCGCTGCGGGAATCCGGCAACAAGTGCTGAAACGGGGATGCGAGGACTCGTGAAATCGGGGCTGGCCAACGGGATGCGCTTCACCGGCGCGAGCCTCGCGATGCGGACCCTGAACGGCTGGTCGGGCCGCCCATTCATCGTGGGTTACCACCGGGTGGTCGAGGACTTCGCGCGGGCCGCCGAGGACTCGATCCCCTCGACCCTGATCAGCCGGGCCATGCTGGAGCGGCAGATCGAGTGGATCGGCCGCCGCTTCGAGCTCGCCTCCCTGGACGAGATCGAATCGCGGCTGACGCGGCGCGCGCGCTGGCGCCTGCCGGCGGCGGCCATCACCTTCGATGACGGCTACGCCGACGTGTACGAGCAGGCGTTTCCCCTGCTCAGGGCACGGGGGATTCCCGCGGCCGTCTTCGTGGTCTCGGACCTGATCGGCACCGGGACGCCGCCGCTCTTCGACCGGATGCATCACCTGCTGGCTCGGGCGTGGACACGCTGGCCGGATCCGGTCCGGGGCCTGGCCCCCCTCGTCGCGGACCGTGGCCTGGATCTTCTGCGCGCGGCCGGCGGGAACTCGGTCCCTCCCGATCCGCAAGTGGTCCTGCGCATCCTGCTCGAGAGCATGACGCATTCTGCCCTCGAGCGCCTGGCCTCGGCCCTCGTCGCCGAGGTGGGATGGGATGAGAAGGTCGTGGCCCGGCACCGTCCCCTGACCTGGGAGATGATCCGCGAGATGCGCGACGCCGGGATCACCATCGGCTCGCACAGCAGGACGCACCCGCTTCTGACCCTGGAGGATCGGGGCAGGGTGCGGGAGGAGACCGCCGGATCGCGCCGCGACCTCGAGGCCCGGCTGGGCGCCTCCGTCCGTCATTTCGCCTACCCGAACGGCTGGTTCGACGGAAGGACGCTCGAGGCGGTCGAGGCGGCCGGCTATCGCTGCGCCTACACCTCGTGCCACCACCGCGATTCCGGCCGTCCGCTCCTGACCCTGCCGCGCGTCCTGCTGTGGGAAAACGCCGGCCTGGGAATCTCCGGAACGTTCTCGCCCGCCGTGATGGGCTGCCAGGCCGACGGCACCCTCCCGCGGGTGTCCGGCTGCCCGCTGGTGCACTGGAACTGAGAACCCTCCTCCCATGAATTCGACGCTCAAGCCCGCCCTGGCCCTGATGTCGGGCCGCCTGATCGGGACGGTGATCGCCTTCGCGATCCCCGTGGTCCTCGTCCGCCTCTTCGACCAGGCCGCCTTCGGCACGTACAAGCAACTGTTCCTGGTGTGCGCCACCCTGTACGGCATCGCCCAGTGCGGCATGGCGGAGAGCCTGTTCTACTTCCTTCCCTCGGATCCGAGGCGGGCCGGCCGCTACGCCATGAACGCGCTCGTGGTCCTCGCGGCGGTCGGGGGGGCGTGCCTCCTCCTCCTGTGGGCCGGCCGGTTCCGCGTCGCCACCTGGCTCGGGAACGACGCCCTGGCCGCGGGGCTCCCCTGGATCGGCGCCCACCTGGCCCTCATGCTGGCCTCCGCCGCGCTCGAGATCGTCCTCACGGCGCGCGGGCGCTACGCCGGGGCCGCCGCGACGTACGCGGCGTCGGACATCGTCCGCACGGCGCTCTGCCTGGCGCCGGCGCTCCTGCTGCGCAGCCTCGAAGGGGTGCTGATCGGGGCGACGGCGTTCGCGGCGCTCCGGTTCGGCGCGGCGATCGTGGCGCTGCGCCGGGAGTTCGGCGACGAGCTGCGGTTCGACGCCTCGCTCCTCGGGACGCAGCTCGCCTACGCGCTCCCGTTCGAGTTGGCGGTCCTGGTCGAGATCCTGCAGGGGAACCTGCACCAGTACGCCGTCTCCCTGCGCTTCGATGCCGCCGCCTTCGCCGTCTACTCCGTGGGATGCCTTCAGGTGCCGCTGGTGGACCTGGTTGCCGGGTCGACCTGCAACGTCATGATGGTCCGGATGTCGGAGGAGCTGCGGGACGGCCGCAGGGAGGCGGCGCTCCTCGAGTGGCACGGCGCGGTCCGCAGGCTGGCCCTGGTGTTCCTCCCCCTGGTCGGCGCGCTGCTCCTGAACGCCCGCGACCTGATCGTCCTCCTGTTCACCCAGGCCTACCTGGCGAGCGTGCCGATCTTCATGCTGTGGGCCGGGGCCTTCCTCCTGGCCGCCCTGCCGGTGGACGGCGTGCTCCGGGTCTACGCGGACACGCGCTTCCTCTTCGTCCTGGGGGCCCTGAAGCTGGCCTTCATCGCCGCCACGGTCGGATGGTTCCTCGGCCGCTTTCATCTCGAGGGAGGGGTTCTGGTCACCCTCGTGGCGACGCTGTTCGGAAAGACGCTCGCCCTGGGGCGGATCGCCGGGCGTCTGAAGACGGGAGTCGCGATGCTTCTCCCCTGGCGGGGCCTCGCCGCGATCCTCGGATCGACGCTGGCCGCGGGCCTCCCCGCGCTCCTCGTGAAGGAGGCCGCGGGGCTCGCGCCGCTCCCCTCGATCCTGGCGAGCGGGCTGGTCTTCGCGGCGGCGTACGCGGCGCTCGCCGGCGCATTCCACCTGTTCGGCCCGGGCGATCGGCTGGTCGCCGTCCCGGAGGCTCCGAAGTAGATGTGCGGCATCGCCGGGATCGTGAGCCTCGACGGCCGGCCCGTGGATCCGAGGGAGGTCCGGGCCATGTGCCGGGTGATGGCGCATCGCGGCCCGGACGACGAGGGACTCTACGCCGGCCGCGGGGCCGTGCTCGGCATGCGCCGGCTCAGCATCATCGACCTCGAGGCCGGGCACCAGCCCCTGGGGAGCGAGGACGAGTCGGTGTGGGGCGTGTGCAACGGCGAGATCTACAACTTCCGTGAGCTGCGCGCCGACCTTCTGCGCCGCGGCCACACGTTCCTGACCGGCTCGGACTCGGAGGTCATCGTGCACCTCTTCGAGGAGCACGGGAAGGGGTGCGTCGAGAAGCTGCGCGGCATGTTCGCCCTGGCGGTGTGGGACGAGCGGCGCGCGGAGCTCCTTCTCGCCCGCGACCGGCTGGGGATCAAGCCCCTGTACTACTCCGTGTCGGGCGGCCGGCTCGCCTTCGCGTCCGAGCTGAAGGCGATCCTGCAGCTCGAAAGGATCGAACGCCGCCTGAGCTGGGGCGCGGTCAACCACCTGTTCACCTCCCTCTGCACGCCCGCGGCGCAGAGCATCGTGGAGGGGGTGCGCAAGCTCGAGCCCGGCCATCTGCTGCTCGCCTCCGCGGAACGGGGGATCCGCATCGAGCGCTACTGGGACGTGTCGTTCGGGGCCGACGCGGGCCGCGACGAGACGGGGCTCGTGGAGCGTTTGCGGGGGCTGCTCGACGAGTCGGTCCGCCTCCACATGGTCAGCGACGTCCCGGTGGGCGCCTTCCTGAGCGGCGGCATCGACTCGAGCTCCGTGGTGGCGATCATGGCGGGCCAGGCCTCCGGTCCGGTGAAGACCTTCTCGATCGGCTTCGACGAGCAGGACTACGACGAGCTGCGCTATGCGCGGCAGGTGGCGGAGCGCTACGACACGGAGCACTACGAGCTGGTCGTCACCCCGGACGCGGTGGACCTGGTGGACGACCTGGCGTGGTTCCTGGACGAGCCGTTCGGCGATTCGTCGGCCCTCCCGACGTTCATGGTGTCGCGCCTGGCGTCGCAGTTCGTGAAGGTCGTCCTGTCGGGGGACGGCGGCGACGAGCTGTTCGCGGGATACGACAGGTACCGGGTCGAGGGGCGCGAGAGGCGCTACGAGATGATCCCGCGGCCGCTCCGGGGGGCGCTCGGCGCCCTGGCCGGCTGGATGCCCGAGACGATGCGGGGCAGGAACCTACTGCGGCACCTGTCGCTGCACGGCCCCGAGCGCTACCTGGACGCCGTCACGCTGTTCCGCGCGGAGGAGAAGCGGCGCCTGTTCCGGCCCGCGGCGTTCGAGATGCTCTCCCTCGAGGATCCGTGGCAGGCCGAGGCGGAGTGGCTTCAGCGCTCGAGCGGCGACTGGCTGTCGGCCCTGCAGTACCTGGACATCAAGTCCTACCTGCCTCTCGACATCCTGACCAAGGTCGACCGGATGAGCATGGCCCACGGCCTCGAGACGCGGGTGCCGCTTCTCGACCACAGGCTCGTCGAGTTCGCGGCGACCATCCCCGCCGACCTCCGGCTGCGCGACGGCGTCACCAAGCACATCCTCAAGCGCGCCATGAGGGGGCTCCTGCCCGACTCGATCATCGATCGGCCGAAGCAGGGGTTCGCCGTCCCGCTCGGGAGATGGTTCAGGGGGCGGCTCGACGGGTTCGTCCGCGACCTGCTGCTCTCGACCAGGAGCCGCAGCCGCGGGATCCTCAGCGAGACGTACGTCGAGCGGCTCATCGAGCGGCACGGCGCCGGGCGGCCGCTCGATCTTCAGCTGTGGACCCTGATCTCGTTCGAGCTCTGGTGCCGGACCTTCCTCGACAGCCGGACCCCGAGGTTCGAGGCGACCTCCGCCGCGCCACGGGTCGCGGCGGCTCCCCATTCCGGAACCGGGGTCCCAGCATGAGCGTCGAAACGGTGCCCGGGCCTCGTCCGCAGCTTCCCCGGATCGCCGTCGTGGCGGCAAGCCTCGACATCCTGGGCGGGCAGGGGATCCAGGCGGGCGCCCTGGAGCGGGCCCTCCTGGCGGAGGGGGCCGAGGTCCGCTTCATCCCAGTCAACCCGAAGTTCCCGCGCGGGCTCGGCTGGCTGCGCCGCTGGCCCGGCCTCAGGACCATCCTGAACGAGGCGCTCTACGTCGGAGGCCTCGCCGGGCTGCGCCGCGCCGACGTGGCGCACGTCTTCTCGGCCTCCTACTGGTCGTTCCTCCTGGGCCCCGCCCCCGCGATGCTCCTGGCGCGCGCTCTCGGCAAGCGCGTGGTGCTCCACTATCACAGCGGCGAGGCCGAGGATCACCTGGCGCGCTGGGGAGTCAGGGTCCACCCCTGGCTGCGCCTTGCGGACGAGATCGTCGTCCCGTCCGAGTTCCTCCGGGGAGTGTTCCAGCGTCACGGCTACCGCCCGCGCGTCATCCGGAACGTGGTGGAGCTGTCGCAGTTCCGCTACCGCGAGCGCCTCCCCCTGCGCCCGCGCCTCCTGTCCGCCCGAAACCTCGAGCCCCATTACCGGGTGGACGACACCCTCCGGGCATTCGCCCTGGTCCGCGCCCGCCACCCCGAGGCGACCCTCACCGTCGTCGGCTACGGCAGCCAGGAGAAGGAGCTGCGGCGGCTCGCGGCCCGGCTGGGCGCGGCGGGCATCCGGTTCGCGGGCCGGGTGGAGCCCGAAGCGATCCCCCGCCTGCACGACGAATGCGACATCTTCCTGAACTCCTCCGTCGTCGACAACCAGCCGGTCTCCATCCTGGAGGCGTTCGCCTCCGGCCTTCCGGTCGTGTCGACGCCGACGGGGGACATCCAGGCGATGGTGCGGCACGACGAGACCGGACTCCTCGTCCCCCCGCGGGATCCCGCCGCCATGGCGGCGGCCGTCCTTCGTCTTCTCGGCGATCACGACCTGGCGCTGCGGCTGGTCCGGCGCGCCCGGCGCGAGGCCGCGGACTACGCCTGGCCGCGGGTGCGCGAGGCCTGGCAGGCGGTCTACCTGGGACGGGCGGCGTGAGGCTCGACCGGCTTCTGCGCATGGGGCCGCCGGAGGTGGCGGAGCGCGGCCGGCAGCAGGCCCGCAAATGGCTGGATCGATCGCGGGCCTCCGCCCGGAGCCCCGGCCGGGAGGATCCCGGGCGCCTGTTCCGCATCGTGGCGGGCCTCGTGGCTCCGGCGAATGGCTCGAGCGAGTCCGCCCGTCGCGCGGCCGCGGCCGCCCTCCTGGAGCGCTTCCGGGAGGGGGGGGCCGCCCGATTCTTCGCCGGCGCCACCGACGCCGCCACCCCCGCGATCGTGCGACAGCGGATGCCCGAGGAAGCCAGGCAGCTCCAGGCCGAGGCCGGGACGATCCGGGGAGGACGCTTCAACCTCCTCGGCTATCGCGGACTCTCGTTTGGCGACCCGATCGACTGGCGCCTGGATCCGGTCTCCGGGCGCCGGTCCCCGCTTCTGCACTGGAGCCGCCTCGATCCTCTCGATCCCGAGGAGGCCGGGGACTGCAAGATCGTCTGGGAGCTCAACCGCCACCAGTGGCTGGTCCGTCTCGGCCAGGCGTTCCGCCTGACCGGAGACGAGAAGCACGCCCTCCTGTCCGCCCGGCTCCTTGGCGACTGGCTGATGGAGAATCCGCCGGGCCTCGGGATCAACTGGGCCAGCAGCCTGGAGGTCGCCCTGCGCCTGGTCTCCTGGTCCTGGGCGCTCCATCTCCTGCGCGACTCCAGAGCCCTCACGCCGGACTTCTTCCTGGAGATGCTCGGGGCGATTCACGACCACGCGGCGCACGTCGAGAGGTACCTGTCCCGCTACTTCTCGCCGAACACCCACCTCACCGGCGAGGCGCTCGGCCTGTTTTATGCCGGCGCGATCTTCCCGGAGCTGCGCGCCGCGGCGCGCTGGCGGACCCTGGGGTCGGGCATTCTCGTGGAGGAGAGCCGCAGGCAGGTGCTGCCGGACGGGGTGCACTTCGAGCTGTCCACCTGCTACCACGTGTACACCATCGACATCCTGCTCCACTTCCTGGTCCTCGCGGGTCGAATAGGCCTGGAGGTCCCGGCGGACGTCTCCCGGACGGTGCAGCGGATGCTCGATTTCCTCCTGGCCGTCAGGCGTCCCGATGGATCGATCCCGCCGATCGGCGACGGCGACGGCGGTCTGATCCTGCCGCTCGCCCGGCGGCGGCCGGACGAGGCGCGGAGCCTCTTCTCGATCGCGGCCGCCCTGTTCCACAGGCCCGACTATGCCTGGGCGGCGAAGGGACCCTCTCCCGAGACGGTGTGGCTCCTGGGACCGGAAGGGCTGGACGCCTTCGAGGCGCTCCAGCCGGAGCCGCCGGCGGCACCCCCCTCGCGACTCTTCCCGAGCGGCGGGTACGCCGTGATGGCGGACGGCTGGGCTCCCGACGCCCACCACCTGATCTTCGACACGGGCCCTCTCGGCTGCCCCGTCAGCGGGGCTCACGGGCACGCCGATCTCCTGAGTCTCCAGCTGAGCGCGTTCGGCAAGCTCTTCCTCCCCGACCCGGGGACCTACTGCTACACCCCCGAGCCGCGCTGGCGCGACCACTTCCGCGGCACCTCGGCGCACAGCACCGTGGTCATCGACGGCCAGGAACAGGCGGAGCCGGCAGGCCCCTTCTCCTGGCGCGCCCGGCCGCGGGCGCAACTCCGCCGCTTCACGTCCAACGCCGAGTTCGACTTCGCGGACGCCGATCACGACGCCTACGGACGTCTTCCAGACCCGGTGATCCACCGCCGCCGGGTGCTGTTCGCCAGGCGGCGGTACTGGCTCGTGGTCGATGACATTCTCGGGGCGGCCGACCACACCGTGGAGCTCCGCTTCCAGTTCGCGCCGATGGTCGTCACCGTGGGTGCGGATCTCTGGGCCCGGGCCTGGGGCTGCGGCCGCCACGACCTGCACGTCCGGCCGTTCTCCACCGTGCCGCTCGAGGCCTCCGTCCGCGAGAGGAACGAAGAGCCGATCGAGGGCTGGATCGCTCCGGCCTACGGCGCCCGCAGCGGCGCCCCGGCCCTGGTCTATCGCGCCCGGACCCGCCTGCCGCTGCGGATCGTGACGCTTCTCCTTCCCACGCGGCATCCGCTCTCCGCCCCGCCGATCGTGTCCCCGCTGCTCTCCGGCGGCAGCGGCCCGGTCGGGGTCCTCTTCCGGGAGCCGCGCGAGTCGGTGCGCTTCGACGAGGACGGCTACTCGGTGGAGCGCGCCTGATGTGCGGGATTGCCGGCATCCTCAACTTCTCTTCGGATCTCGCCGTGGACGAAGCGCGGCTGCGGCGCATGCGGGACACTCTGCGTCACCGCGGACCGGACGGAGAGGGGCTCTTCATCGAGGGATCGGTGGGGCTCGGCCACCGCCGGCTGGCGATCGTGGATCTGGCTTCCGGCGCCCAGCCGATGGCCAACGAGGACGGCACGATCCTCGTCGTCTGCAACGGCGAGATCTACAACCACCCGGACCTGCGCCCCGAGCTGGAAGCGCGCGGACACCGGTACCGCACCCGCAGCGACACGGAGACCATCCTGCACCTCTACGAAGAGGAGGGGGAGCGCTGCGTCGAGCGCCTGCGCGGCATGTTCGCCTTCGCCCTGTGGGACCGCAGACGCCGCCGGCTGCTCCTGGCCCGGGATCGCCTGGGGATCAAGCCTCTCTACTACGCGCGCACCGGCCAGGGCCTGCTGTTCGGGTCCGAGATCAAGGCGATCCTCGAGGCGGCGCCGTTCCCGGCCGAGCTGAACGAGGCCATCCTCCCGGAGTTCCTCGCGAACCGGTTCGTCTCGGGCGGGGAGACCTTCTTCAAGGGCGTGAGCAAGCTCCTCCCCGGCAGGACGCTCACCTGGTCGCTCGACGAGGGACTTCGGGAGCGCCGTTACTGGTCCCACCCCGTCGAGAGCCCGGCTCCCCGCGCCGGTCTCGGGGACGAAGCGGCGGCCCTGCGCGAGCGGCTGCGGGAGGTGGTGCGCATCCACCTCATGAGCGACGTGCCGGTCGGAGTGTTCCTCTCGGGCGGCCTCGATTCGAGCGGGCTCCTGGGGCTCATGACCTCGATGGCAGAAGCTCCGGTTCGCACGTTCTCCGTCGGCTTTTCCGAGCTCGAGGCGAACGAGCTCCCCTACGCCCGCCTGGCGGCGGGCTCCGCCGGGGCGGAGCACCGCGACATCAGCGTGTCGGCGCGGCAGTTCTTCGCCGCACTGCCGTACCTGGTCTGGCATGAGGACGAGCCGATCGCCTTCCCCTCCAGCGTGCCGCTCTACTTCGTCTCCCGCCTGGCCGCGGAGCACGTCAAGGTGGTCCTGACCGGCGAAGGGGCGGACGAGCTGTTCCTGGGATACAACCGCTACCGGATCGCGGCCTGGAACTGGCGGCTGGCGGCCGCCTGGGCCGCCGTGCTCCCGGGAGGCGCCCGGGGGGCGATCGGCCGGGGCGTGGGGAGCCTTCCCCCCTCGATCCGTCGTTACGCCCGCCGGAGCTTCCTGGCGCTTCCGCCCGGCGCGCGCAGTCACGTCTACGAGAATTTCGCGGTCTTCCCCGAGGCCGTGCAGCATCGCCTCTTCCCGGAGGCCGGCCGGTCCGGCAGGCGGGACCCGTACGCCGCGGTCCTGCCCCTGTACGAGCAGGCCCCGGGCGATCCGCCCGGCCGCATGGCCCACGCCGACATGCAGACCTATCTGGTGGAGCTGCTCATGAAGCAGGACCAGATGAGCATGGCGGCGTCCATCGAGAGCCGGGTGCCGTTCCTGGACCACGAGCTCGTCGAGCACGTGGCGGCGCTCCCCCGGAACCTGAAGCTCCGGGGCCTCAGGACCAAGGCGATCCTGCGCGAGGCGCTCAAGGACCTCGTGCCGCGGCCCATCCTGGCGCGCCGCAAGATGGGATTCCCCGTCCCGGTGGGGCGCTGGCTGAGGGGGCCCTTCCGGCCGCTCCTCCAGGAATTCGTCCTCGGCGCGCGCGCCCTGGAGCGGGGCCGCTTCGATCCGTCATTCCTGCAGCGCCTGGTGGCGGAGCACGTGGTCGGGAGCGCGGATCACGGCGATCGGCTCTGGCTGTTGCTGAACCTGGAAATCTGGCAGCGCATCTTCGTCGAGGGACAGGACCCGGCCGCCCTGGCACCGCCCGGAAGCCGGCCGTCCCAGGGGCGCAGGGCGCTCATGAAGGAAGGAGGCGTCTCGCATGTCGGTGCTGAAGCGCGTGCTCAGTAGGCTGCTCATCCCGGTCGAGCGGGCGGTCACCGCGGCCCTCTACCCCGTCTGCCGGCTCCGGGAATCTCTCTCCGGGACCGTGAAGGTCCCGATCCTCATGTATCACCAGGTCGGCCCTCCCGTGGACGGGGGACCGCCACGTCCCGATTGCGTGTCGCCGCAGAGCTTCGAAAGGCAGATGCACGCCATCCTGGACGCGGGGTACCGGGTCATCGCGCTGCACGACCTGGTGCGTATCCTGGATGCGGGCCGCCTCGAAGACCTGAGGCGTTCGGTGGTCCTGACCTTTGACGACGGCTACCGCGGTCAATTCGTGTTCGCCTGCCCGGTCCTGCAGCGCCTGCGGCTCCCCTCGACCTTCTTCGTGACCACCGGCATCGTCGGGAAGCCCGCTTTCTTTCCGCACCTCGCCATCCAGCCGGCGCAGGGCGGGGCCTCCCCTCCGCTCGCGTGGCTGCCGCTCTCCTGGGACGAGGTGAAGGAGATGGCACGTCAGGGCATCGACATCGGCTCGCACGCCGTCACGCACCGCTCGCTCGGCCGCCTGGCCGACGGCGAGGCCGAGATCGAAGTGTGGCTCTCGAAGGAAGCGCTGGAGCGGCGCGCCGGGATCCGGGTCGATCTCTTCGCCTATCCGTTCGGGTCCGAGGCCTGGGGCGATTTCCACCGGAGCCTCCAGGACACGCTGCGCCGCTCGGGATACCGCGGGGCGTGCACCCGGGCGATCGGCCGAAGCGGCCCCGGCTCCGATCCCCTGGCCCTGCCGCGCATCCCGATGGAGGAGCGGGACGGCCCGTTCCGCGTCCGCTGCAAGCTCGCGGGCGCCTTCGACTGGGTCGGCCCATTCGTCTCGCTCTGGCAACGATTGACGGAGCGGGACGATCCGGGGAAGGCGTCGATCCCCCTCGAGGCGGATCCCGCCCTCGGGATCATGACGATGCCGGCACGAATCGATGCGCGCATGCCGCGCGCGGGGCGGTGAGGGACCGTCGTGCAGGTTGAGCCGCGGAACCGGAGGGGAGGTGTCATCCTGGCGGCGCTCCCGGCCGCCGGCCTGGCCCTTCTTCTGATCGCGGGCGGCACCTCCGGGCCGCCGGGAAAGGATACGGACGATCCCGGGACGCTGCGCGCGCCTCAGAAGCCGAGGGTGTACCTCGACACGGCCCTGCCGACGCTTTCCGGCCGGACCGTGTCCGTGCCGGCAGGCGGCGATCTTCAGAAGGCCCTCAACGAAGCCAGGCCGGGGGACACCCTCGTCCTCGAGGCGGGGGGCGTCTACCGGGGCCCGTTCACGCTGCCGAGAAAGCCGGGCTCGGACTGGATCGTCATTCGATCGAGCGCGGTCGGACGGGACTTCCCGCCCGAGGGGGCGCGCGTCGGCCCGGCGCACGCCCCCAGGATGCCGAAGCTCGAGGCCGCGTCCGGCTCGGTCATCGAGGCGGCTCGGGGGGCGCACCACTACCGGTTCATCGGGATCGAGATGCGGCCCCGGGAGGGGACCTTCCTCTACAACCTGGTGCTGCTCGGCTCCGAGGAATCGTCGGCCGCAGAGCAGCCACACGACATCGTGTTCGATCGGTGCTACCTCCACGGCGATCCACGTCGGGGCACGCGGCGCGGCATCGCGCTCAACTCCCGCGCCACCGCCGTCATCGACTCGCACCTGTCGGACTTCAAGGAGGCCGGCGCCGATTCGCAGGCCATCGGGGGATGGAACGGCGGGGGTCCGTTCAAGATCGTCGACAACTACCTCGAGGGGGCGGGGGAGAACGTGATGTTCGGGGGGGCGCCGACGTTCATCGACCGGCTGGTCCCCTCGGACATCGAAATCCGCGGCAATCACTTCTTCAAGCCGCTCGCCTGGAAGGCCGGCGATCCCGCCTACGAGGGGACCCCCTGGTCGGTCAAGAACCTGTTCGAGCTGAAGAACGCCCGCCGCGTGCTGGTCGAAGGCAACCTGTTCGAGAACAACTGGGCGGCGGCGCAGAACGGTTTCGCCATCCTGCTGACCGTGCGGACCGTGGAGGACTCCACCCCCTGGGCGGTGGTGGAGGACGTGATCGTCACGCACAACATGGTGCGGCGCACCTCCTCGGCCGTCAACATCCTGGGGCTCGACGACGGGTCGCCTACCCGGAGCGGCAGGACCCGGTTCGTGTCCATCTCCCACAACCTGTTCCTGGACGTCGGCGAGCCGGGTCGGAGCGGATCCGGGATCTTCATCCAGATCCTCGAGGGGGCGGCCGGAGTGACGGTCGAGCACAACACGGCCCTGCATTCGGGAAGCATCCTGGTGGCCGACATGGGGCCCAGCAGGGGGCTGGTGTTCCGGGACAACATCGTCGAGCACAACGAGTACGGCGTGTTCGGCAGCGGCAAGGGGATCGGCCTGCCGGCGCTCGAGCACTACTTCCCGGGGTACGAGTTCCGCCGGAACGTCCTCGTGGGGGCCGATCCCCGCGCGTATCCTCCGGACAACTTCTTCCCCAAGTCGCTCGCCGCCATCGGGTTCCAGGACCTGCAGGGCGGGACGTACCGGCTCGCAAGCACGAGTCCCTACCGGCGGAAGGCGAGCGACGGTTCCGACGTGGGGGCCGATCTCGCGCAGGTCAGCAAGGCGGGCGGGGCGAGATGAGCGACGCCGGAGGGGGGCGGCTGCGGATCGCCTGGATGGAAGAATGGATGAGCACGCTGGCGAGGGAGGTCCTGCCGGACCTGTCGCGCCGGCACGAGATCACCTACGTCACCGCGGGGGAGGAGGTGCCCCGGGGAGATTTCGCGCGGGTGATCCGCGGCAGGCGCTGGCGCCACATGAACCTGGCGGGATTCGACCTGTCGCGCAAGGTCGACCGGCTGTACAGGGACGGGGAGATCGACCTGGCGATGGTGTGGGCCAGCATCGGCTTCGCCCTCAGGCGCGCGCCGTTCATCAACCTGGAAGGGACCTCCGTGTACGCGCAGATCGGGCTGTTCGCCTCCCGGGCGCCCGTGCACCGGCGCGCGCGGTTCCTGCCCGGCCTGGTGCATTACGCCCTTCCCGAGATGCTGTGCAACCGCCGGGCCCTCCGGATCATCGTGCCGTCCGAGGCCCTGAAGCGGGACATCGTGAGGCTGCACCGCGTTCCGGACGGACAGGTGGCGGTCGTCCCGCACGGCGTCGAGCCGGTACACATGAGGTGCTACGAGCGCAAGCGACCCGCGCCCCGGACGACGCTGCTGTTCGTCGGGCGGCTACATTTCGGCAAGGGGATCGCCGATGTCCTCGAGGAGTTCGCGCGCCGGCGGGACATCGAGGCCGACTTCGTGGTGGCGGGCGACGGCCCGGACCGCCCGCGGGTGGAGCGGGTCGCGGCGGCCGACGGGCGGGTCAAGATGACGGGGGCGCTCGGCCGCGGCGAGCTCGAAGCGCTGCTCACGACCACGCGCGTCTTCGTCCTGCCGACCTGGTACGAGGGGTTCGGGCTGTCCCTGCTCGAGGCGATGGCCAGCGGGCACGCCTGCGTGTGCTACGACGTTCCGGCGGTCCGGGAGGTCCTGGGGGAGGCGGGGATTCTCGCTCCCCTGGGGGACGCGCGGGCCCTGGTGGATGCCGTCGCCGGGCTGGTGCGCGACGAGGAGCGGATGGCGTCCCTGGCCCTCCGGGCGCACCACAGGGCCGCGCGGTTCTCCTGGGAGGACGCCGTCTCCGCCATCGACCGGATCATTCGCGACAGCGCTCCGATGAGGCCCCTTCCCGAACGAGAACCCGTCGCGCTGCGACGGACGCCTGCGCCCTGAGCGGCGCGTCATTCCCCACGGCGGCGGCCGGGCTGCGCCTTTCCAGCACGTCTTCGAACGCCCTGGTGACCGCCTCCCAGGAGCAGCGGGAGCGCACCAGCTCGGCCGCAGCCAGGGCCTGCCGGGCCCGGGCCGCGGCGTTCTCCATGAGATCGAGGCACGCCTCGGCGAATGCCCCCGGCGTCTCGGCCAGGCGGATGTTCTCCGGCGACGACACCTCCAGGCCCTCCGCGCCGACGGGGGTCGAGACCACCGGCGACCCGGCGGCCATCGCCTCGTAGATCTTCAGGCGCGTCCCTCCGCCGATGCGCAGCGGCACGATCGAAACGGTCGAGCCCCACAGGTAGGGGCGGACGTCGTCGACCGTCCCGGTCACGAAAATGCGGGGGTCCTTCGCGGCCAGCCCGGCCACCGTCCGGGCGGGTGAACGGCCCACGATGGCGAGCGTGCACTCGGGACGGCGCCTGCGGATCAGGGGGAAGATCTCCCGGACGAACCAGGTGACGGCGTCCGTGTTCGGCAGCCAGTCCATCGAGCCGACGAACACCAGATCGGCTACGCGGGGCACCGGCTCGGGCCGGGCGAAGTATTCCGCGTCCACGCCCGTCGGAATGACGGCGACCCGCGACAGGTCGAACCACCTCCGCATCGTTGCGGCGTCGTGCCGGGAGACCGCGACGACCTGTCCCGCCTCGCGGCACACGCGGCCTTCATAAGCGAGCATGCGGCTCGCCTGCAGCCGCAGGTAAGCCCTCCTCACGGGATCGCGGGCGTGCTCCGCGTGCCGCCGCCAGATCGCGCTCTCGACGTTGTGCTGGAACAGCACCCAGTCGGACAGCCGCGGGATGTTCGGCGCGGGAGCGAGGAAATCGCACACCAGGCGATCGAAGGCGTGCGCCGCGAGCAGCACTTCAATCCGGCGCCGCATGGCGGCCGAGCGGCAACGGCGCAGGGTGACCGGCAGCGGCGAAATCAACCCGGCCGCGAGCTGCCCCAGGAACGCCGGCGAATCCTTCCGGGGCATGACATGCCGCACCGGGTAGGCGCGCGAGCAGTACTCGGCGCTTCGCCGCGGCCCCTCCGGATTGCCGGGATCGTCGAACGCGACGTAGTGGATCTCGTGCCGCGCGTGCAGCCGCTTGAGAATCTCGAGGGTGCGGATGTGCCCGCCCTTCGTGGTCGGATGCAGGAAATCGGTCTTGACCCAGAGGATTCTCATGGCCGCACCCCGTGTTTCTACATCCTGCCGCCGCGCGGCTCAATCGGTGAATCCCTGCAAGTCGCCGGGGGAAATCCCTCATGCCTCCTGGAAGGGAAAAGCCTGGGGATGCCCCGGAGGGCGAGGCGGACGTCGCCCCCCGGGGCTCTCCCCGGGAGTTACGACTGCGGGCCGGCTGCGGCAGCCGACTTGCTCGCCGACGCGGGCTGCGCGTCGCACGGCTTGTGCAGCTGGATGTTGCCGCCGTCCAGGTCGCCGCACCGCGGCTCGTTCACATCGCAGACCTTGGCCGAGCTGCTGTCGTCCGCGAAGTAGAGCATGGTCCCCGCGGCATCCATCACGATGATGCGGAAGCGATCGTCGCGGCCCGGCTCGCCGTAGTCGCACACCTCGACGTGGTACCTGAGTCCGGTGGTCCCGTTCATCTCCGCGTCCCCCTCGAACATCCGGCAGAGGCTCTGCGGATCGCCGAGCCTAAAGTACGAGTCCACGTTGAGCCCCTTGATGTGGGTGCCGTCGTTGTGGTCGACCACGTTCACGTGCCCCTTGAGCTCGCCGCCGATGGTCCGGTACCCGGCGTTGAACCCGAAGTTGACGCGCAGGGGCGGCCCCCCCTCGAAGCGCGGCTCGAACCAGCCGCCCCCCGTGACGAAGTCGAAGCACTCGGGCTGCTCGTGGACGAACAGCGCCCTGGGGCGCGAGGCCCCTTCCCGGCTGCGGTACACCGCCGGCTCCGAGCCTCCCCGCCGGGGCGCCGTGGTGCGCAGCCCCGCCGGCGACGTGCTCGCCTGCCGGTCCAGGATGCTGTGGGCGCCGGCCAGGATGACCTGGTCGCCGGTGGCGAGCACCAGGTGGAGGGCGTTGACGGTCAGCTCCGCCACGCCGGCCTTGGACGAGGCGATCTGCTCGTTGATGATGAGCGATCCCACCCCCAGGAGATCGATCCTCTGGTTCGGCTTGCCGGTGACGGTGACGCTCTGGCCGCCGAACCTCAGTCCGTCGATCTCGGTGACGCCGTTAAACCTCGACGATCCGTTGACGTCCAGGACGTCCGCCTGCGCACGTACGAACGCCGCGGTGAGCTCCGCCGGCTGGCCCGCAAGGACGACGACATCTGCGATCGAGGTGGAGCTGGTGGCGATGCCGGGCTCGACGCTCGTCGTGGCGGTGAGGACCTTCGCGCTCAGGACTCCGGGCACGCTCGCGTCATGCAGGTCGGCCCCTTCCCCGCCGGCCATGTCGGAGAGGGTCAGGACCTCGCCGGTGTCCGCCACGAAGATGGGGGACACGCCGAGGAGGGGGGCGTTGGCGAAGGCGCCGGACGCGCGCCCCCCGGACGCCCCCGAGCCTGCCAAGGTCGTCGCCAGCAGGCCGGCGGCCAGGAGAATCAGGCTCGCATGAGAAAGAACGCGGTGATACTTCCGTCGAACGCATCGGGACATGCTGCCCTCCTTGCGAAGAAATGCATCACTGCTGAACGCACGGTCACTCCACGTCAAACGCGTCCACGACGACCCAGGCGGAAACGCTGGACGAGCTCCAGGTGCCCGTGACCCGGATCTGGATGGTGTGATTCCCCGCCGGCAGGCCGCTGACCGTGTACATCACGACCTGCGCCTGCTCGACCGGGCCATAGGTGTCGACCGTCGCCCTCAAGGTCCCGTCGAGGAAGACCTCCGCGATCCCGGCCCACGGCCCCCTGAAGCCGATAAATTTCACTCCCGTCCCGCTGAAGGTCAGTGTGGCGGTCTCGCCGGGGTTCGCGGCCTCGACGATCGAGCCGCCGCTCAGATCGTCGCGGAAGTGGGTGATCCAGTCGCCGACGAGCCGGACGGACGGATCGGTCTCCTCGATCCGTCTCGGGCCCGATCCGCTCCCGGTGGAGCCCTCCACGTCGAAGGCGTCCACGACGACGTTGGCGCCGCCGGAGGCGGCGTTCTGCGTGCCGGTGGCTTCCACCACGAGCGTGTGGCTCCCGGACACGAGCCCGCTTCGGGTGAACATCGCCCGCGACGCGGCGGGGCGTGTGGCGGCGTAGGTGTCCACTGTGCCGACCAGCGTCCCGTCCAGGAAGACGTTCGAGAAGCCGCAGATCTCGCACGGCAGGCCGATCCAGCTCACCCCGGTGCCGCTGAAGGTGAAGCTGGCCCTGGCCCCGGAGGTTGCGGAGAACACGGCCCGGTCGCCGCTCAAGGTCGCCCCCACGCCGGCGCCGGTGGTCACCGACCAGGCTCCGCTCGGCGTCAGGGTCGCGGCGGTTTCCTCGAATCGCGTCGTGCCGGACGAAGCGTTCGACACGGTCACGGTGACCGCGCCGGACGTCGTCGAGTTGCCCGCGGCGTCGCGTGCCCTCGCGGTGAGGGAGTGGGAGCCGTTGGCGACGGTCGTGGTGTTCCAGGAAGCGGAGTACGGCGAGGTGGTGTCCTCGGCGCCGATGGCGGAGCCGTCCACGAAGAACAGCACGCCGGCGACCCCGACGTTGTCGGAGGCGGAGGCGCTGACCGTGGTGGTCCCCGAGACGGTCGCCCCGGAAGCGGGCGACGTGATGCTGACCGTCGGCGGGGTCGTGTCGGAGGGCGCCGCGTTCGACACGGTCACGGTGACCGCGCCGGACGTCGTCGAGTTGCCCGCGGCGTCGCGTGCCCTCGCGGTGAGGGAGTGGGAGCCGTTGGCGACGGTCGTCGTGTTCCAGGACACGGAGTACGGCGAGGTGGTGTCCTCGGCGCCGATGGCGGAGCCGTCCACGAAGAACAGCACGCCGGCGACGCCGACGTTGTCGGAGGCGGAGGCGCTGACGGTGGTGGTCCCCGAGACGGTCGCCCCGGAAGCGGGCGACGTGATGCTGACCGTCGGCGGGGACGTGTCGGAGGACGGAGTCGACCCGGTCACGTCGAAGGCGTCCACGAGGACGTTGGCGCCGCCGGAGGCGGCGTTCTGCGTGCCGGTGACTTCCACCACGAGCGTGTGGCTCCCGGACGCGAGCCCGCTTCTGGTGAGCATCACCTGTGACGCCGCGGGGCGCGTGGCGGCGTAGGTGTCCACCGTGCCGACCAGCGCCCCGTCCAGGAAGACGTTCGAGAAACCGCAGATCTCGCACGGCAGGCCGATCCAGCTCACCCCCGTGCCGTTGAACGTGAAGGTCGCCCTGGCCCCCGACGTCGCGGAGAACACGGCCCGGTCGCCGCTCAGGGTCGCCCCCACGCCGGCGCTGGTGGTCTCCGACCAGGCTCCGCTTGGCGTCAGGGTCGTGGAGCTTTCCTCGAACCGGGTCGTGGTGGGGGGCGAACTGTTCGACACGGTCACCGTCACAGCGGTCGAGGTGGTCGTGTTCCCGGCGGCGTCACGCGCCCTGGCGGTGAGGGAGTGCGAGCCGTTGGCGACGGTGGTGGTGTTCCACGAGGTCGAGTACGGCGAGGTTGTGTCTTCGGCGCCGAGCGCTGAGCCGTCGACGAAGAACTGGACGCCGGCGACGCCGACGTTGTCGGAAGCGGAGGCGCTGACCGTGGTCGTCCCCGAGACGGTCGCCCCGGAAGCGGGGGAGGTGATGCTGACCGTCGGAGGGGTCGTGTCGGGAGGCGGAGCGTTCGACACGGTGACGGTGACCGCGGCGGAGGTCGTTGAGTTGCCCGCGGCGTCGCGTGCCCTCGCGGTGAGGGAGTGCGAGCCGTTGGTGGCTGTCGTGGTGTTCCACGAGGCCGAATACGGCGAGGTTGTGTCTTCGGCGCCGAGCGCCGTGCCGTCGAGGAAGAACTGCACGCCCGCGACGCCGACGTTGTCGGAAGCGGAGGCGCTGACCGTGGTCGTCCCCGAGACGGTCGCCCCGGAAGCGGGGGAGGTGATGCTGACCGTCGGAGGGGTCGTGTCGGGAGGCGGAGCATTCGACACGGTGACGGTGACCGCGGCGGAGGTCGTTGAGTTGCCCGCGGCGTCGCGTGCCCTGGCGGTGAGGGAGTGCGAGCCGTTGGCGACGGTGGTGGTGTTCCACGAGGTCGAGTACGGCGAGGTTGTGTCTTCGGCGCCGAGCGCTGAGCCGTCGACGAAGAACTGCACGCCGGCGACGCCGACGTTGTCGGAAGCGGAGGCGCTGACCGTGGTCGTCCCCGAGACGGTCGCCCCGGAAGCGGGGGAGGTGATGCTGACCGTCGGAGGGGTGGTGTCGGGAGGCGGAGCGTTCGACACGGTGACGGTGACCGCGGCGGAGGTCGTTGAGTTGCCCGCGGCGTCGCGTGCCCTCGCGGTGAGGGAGTGCGAACCGTTGGTGGCTGTCGTGGTGTTCCACGAGGTCGAGTACGGCGAGGTTGTGTCTTCGGCGCCGAGTGCCGTGCCCTCGACGAAGAACTGGACGCCAGCTACCCCGACGTTGTCGGAGGCGGAGGCGCTGACGGTTGTCGTCCCCGAGACGGTCGCCCCGGACGATGGAGAGGTGATGCTGACGGTCGGAGGGGTCGTGTCGGCGTTCGATACGGTCACCGTCACAGCGGTCGAGGTGGTCGTGTTGCCGGCGGCGTCCCGCGCCCTGGCGGTGAGGGAGTGAGAGCCGTTGGCGACGGTCATGGTGTTCCAGGAGACCGAGTAAGGCGACGACGTGTCCTCGGCGCCGAGGGCCGACCCGTCGACGAAAAACTGGACGCCAGCTACCCCGACGTTGTCGGAGGCGGAGGCGCTGACGGTTGTCGTCCCGGAGACGGTCGCCCCGGACGATGGGGAGGTGATGCTGACGGTCGGAGGGGTCGTGTCGGCGTTCGACACGGTCACCGTCACAGCGGTCGAGGTGGTCGTGTTGCCCGCGGCGTCCCGCGCCCTGGCGGTCAGCGAGTGAGAGCCGTTGGCCACGGTCGTGGTGTTCCAGGAGACCGAGTAAGGCGACGACGTGTCCTCGGCGCCGAGGGCCGACCCGTCGACGAAGAACTGGACGCCGGCTACCCCGACGTTGTCGGAGGCGGAGGCGCTGACGGTTGTCGTCCCGGAGACGGTCGCCCCGGACGATGGGGAGGTGATGCTGACCGTTGGAGCGGTCGTGTCGGCGTTCGACACGGTCACCGTGACCGCCGCCGAGGTGGTTCTGTTGCCGGCGGCGTCACGCGCCCTGGCTGTGAGGGAGTGAGAGCCGTTGGCGACGGTGGTGGTGTTCCACGAGACCGAGTACGGGGAAGAGGTGTCCTCGGCGCCGATCGCGGAGCCGTCCACGAAGAACTGGACGCCGGCTACCCCGACGTTGTCGGAGGCGGAGGCGCTGACGGTTGTCGTCCCGGAGACGGTCGCGCCGGAAGCGGGCGAGGTGATGCTGACCGACGGAGGCGTCGTGTCGGGCGGCGGAGCGTTCGACACGGTGACGGTGACCGCGGCGGACATACTGGTATTGCCGGCGCCGTCACGGGCTCTCGCGGTGAGCGAGTGCGAGCCATTGGCGACGGTCGTCGTGTTCCAGGAGGCCGAGTAGGGAGAGCTCGTGTCCTCGGCACCGAGCGCGGAACCGTCCACGAAGAACTGCACACCGGCGACGCCGAGGTTGTCGGAGGCGGAAGCGCTGACCGTAGTCGTCCCCGAGACGGTCGCCCCGGAAGCGGGGGAGGTGATGCTGACCGTCGGAGGAGTGGTGTCGGGCGGCGGCGCGTTGGAGACGGTGACGGTCACAGGGCTGGACTGGAACAGAAGTCCGAGCGCGTCCCGCGCGACGGCCGTGAGGGTGTGCGACCCATTGCTCTTGCCGGTGGTATCCCAGGGGATCGAGTACGGGGCCGTCGTGTCTTCCGCGCCGAGGTTCGCGCCGTCCACCTTGAATTGAACGCCTCCGACAAGGGCACCCACGGGGCTCACGCTCGCGCTGACCGTGATCGTGCCCGAGACAGTCGCTCCCTGACTTGGAGACGTGATGGTGACGACCAGGTCGCCCGGCAGGATCTGCGCCTCGGTCCGGTGCGGTGACAGCGACAGCGAGCCGATGATCGCCATCAGAACGGTGGAAGGAATCCGCGTCGCCCGCACTCTCGCCGTCATCTGCACCTCCTGATTGTTTCGTCCGGCCCGAGCATGGGCCCATTCGAAGACCCCAACAATCGGGTGAAAACCGCAAGGAGAAAGAAGAAAATGCGGTACGGGTCGTCAGGGATCCGGAACGGATCGGTTGGTGAGTCGCTTCAGGAATACGACGGAGTCCCCATCGAGGCTCTTCCCGTCCCGGGTTCGGGGTTCCCCCGGATAGTGTGCCCGCGCCGCTGCACATAGTCTTGGTCTTTCGCACACGACCTGATTGCCCGGTCGACGCGGGAGGGACCATGGGAACGCTTGAACGGCGGACGGGATGTGTCCAGGAGCATGGGCTTCACGATGTGCTCCGGGGCAGGGGACTGCGCATCCGTGCCCGCCTGTGCGCCGCCACCGCCGTCATCCTCGGAGCGGGCCTCGCGTTCCCGCCGGCTCCGGGGTGGGGCCGGCAGGGACCTGCCGCGGAGCTTCTGCCCTTCGTCGGCGGGTTCCTGGAAACGGCCGGCACCGGGCTGGTGAGGCCCCGCCCGACACTCCAGCAAATCCTGTCGTTCTTGCCGGCCCGCGGGGCGTTCCTGTTCCCCCCGCCCTATGGAACCGCGGGCGTGCGTCTGACGAACGCCGGCGACTGTGGCGGCGGGGATTGCGTGGACTACGTCGGCTACTCCTACTGGCGCAACATCAACAATCACGCCGGCAGGAACGAGATGTGGATCCTGCTCGGGCTCGACCGGGCGCGCGGCGGGCCGGGCCCGTCGCTCTTCGCGTACGACAAGACGACCGATCAGGTCTCCAATCGAGGGCCCCTGTTCGAGCCGGCCTCCCCGCTCAGCTGGCGCAGCGCGGAGGGCTGGTACTGGAGCGCCACCCAACCGGACACGCTCTACCTCGACAACGGCCCGCAGCTGCTGCGCTATGACGTCGCGACGACTCAGTTCCAGACCGTCTTCGACGTCACGTCCCGCTTCGGCCCCGACCGGGTCATCCGGCAGGCGCATTCGAGCGACGACGACCGGGTCCACTCCGCGACCCTCGAGGCGCTGCCGGGCTTCGGGCCGCTGGGCTGCGTCGTCTACCACGAAGACACGCAGCAGTTCCAGATGTTCCCGAAGATCGGAGTGTTCAACGAGTGCCACGTCGACAAAAGCGGCCGCTGGCTCCTGAGCCTGGAGGATGTGGATCAGAGGCACGACCTGGAGATGCGGGTCTTCGATCTCGCGACCGGGAACGAGAGGCTGGTCTGGGACCAGGCCGGGGCGGTCGGTCACGCCGACATGGGGCACGGCTACGTGGTGGGCTCGGACGACTGGAACCTCGCTCCGAACGCCGTTCTCCTCTGGGACTTCTCCAAGGATCCCCTCTCGGGCGTCCTCGTGTCGCACAGCACGGACTGGTCGGCGCCGGCGCCCAACCACATCGCCCATGGCAACGCGCGCCCGGATCTGCCGCTCGAACGGCAGTTCGCGTGCGGCAGCAGTGCGTCCCTCGCCGACGCCGTCTGGGCGAACGAGATCATCTGCTTCCGCCTGGACGGCACGCTCGACGTGCTGGTCGTCGCCCCCGTGCTGACCGATCTCGACGCCGCGGGCGGGGGGAACGACTACGGCAAGGCGCCGAAGGGGAACCTGGACGTCACCGGGGAGTACTTCATCTGGACGAGCAATGCCGGCGGCGATAGGCTGGACGCGTTCCTCGTCAAGGTCCCCTCGCACCTCCTGCTCGAGAAACCGGCCCGGGCGACCCCACCGACGCTCGTCGTCAACGGCGCTCCCGATCCTGTCGGTGCGGGGGGCGTGGTCACCTATACGCTGAGGTACTCCAACCCGGGTGCGACCGACCTGACAGGGGTCGTGATCCGTGACACGGTGCCCCGCGACACGGTCTTCGTGTCGGCGACGGCGGGAGGAGTCCATTCCAGCGGAGTCGTCATCTGGGAGATCGGGACGCTGCCAGCCGGATCGGCCGGCTCGGTGGGGATGTCGGTGCGCGCGCCGTCGCCGCCCCCCGACACCGGGATGATCGTCAACGGGATCAGCGACATCGCCAGCCACGAAGCGCCGACGGCCGGCGGATCCCAGGCCGTGACCGCCGTGATCGCCGCCACGGCGCCGACCGTCGTCTCGGTCGTCGAGACGCGCACGGGGTCAATCTACCTGCCGCAGGGAGGGCTCTTCGAGATCCGCGTCGACGGAGCCGACTTCCTGCCCGCCGCCCGGGTGGATGCCGGTGACGGGATCGCCGCGGGGGCCGCGACCTTCGTGTCGTCCGGCCGCCTGACGGCCCCCGTCTCAGTCGACGGCGCGGCCGCCCTCGGCCCCAGGTCCGTCGCGGTGACCAATCCGGACGGCCTGACCGGGGGCCGGCCGGCCGCGATCAGGGTGGTCAAGACGCCCGACATCAACCGCGACTGCCGGGTCGATGGCGCGGACCTCAACATCCTGGCGCGCGCCTGGGGAGCCGCCGCGTCCGAGCCCGCGTACAGCTCCGGGGCGGACCTCGACGGAGACGGCTTCGTCGGGCCGCTCGACTTGGTGATCCTGGTCGAGTACTTCGGCCTGACCCTCTGTCCCTGAAGAGCCTCCCAAACAATTCCAGTTCTCCGGTTGCATCAGCGTAGTTTTGCTCGTATATCCCAATGAATTTCCCCACTTGGGACTCAGTGAAGAGGTGCGCATGTCACGTGTACGCCTCGGGTCAGTCGTGCTGGTGGCGGCTCTCGTCGCTTCCACGCAGGTCCCAAGCCTTTACCCCACCCAGCCCGTTCATTCCGTTCCCTTAATCACAATCGCCCTGGATGATATTGCTCGAGGTGAATATTCCTTCGACGAGGGATCCGACGGCACCTGGTCGGCCCCCAATCGGGCCCAGGGTCTCAGGACCCGGGCGGACGCGACGGGTGTCCACTTCACGCCCCGCGGTCCGGCGCCGGCGCGCTGGAACCTGGCCCTCAGGCTGCGCGCCTTCGGGAGAGAGGGGGCCTTGCTGCCGGTTCCTCCCGCCGTCGTCAGGGCCCATGGCGTACGCGTCGAGCAGGCGCGGGTCTCCCTCGGCCTGACCGAGTGGTACGTCAACGAGCCGCGCGGGATCGAGCAGGGGTTCACCATCTCCGGGCCGCCCGCCGGAGATCCCGAATCGCACCTCATTCTGGAGATCGCCCACTCCGGAGATCTCGGGGCCGTCGCCG
The DNA here is from genome assembly GCA_036001465.1 of Candidatus Polarisedimenticolia bacterium. NCBI lineage: Bacteria > Pseudomonadati > Acidobacteriota > Candidatus Polarisedimenticolia > Candidatus Polarisedimenticolia bacterium. The sequence continues at coordinate 9,576 of DASYUH010000085.1, read as the reverse complement.
ACGGGGACGACGCGATCGCGTTCGCCGTGCCGGACGGCACCGTGGCCCTGCGCCAGTCCGGGCTCGTGGTCTTCGACGCCGACGGCCGCCGCGTGCCGGCGGAGATGCGGCTCGTGCCCGGGGCGATCCAGATCGCCGTCGCGGATCAGGGGCGCTCCTACCCCCTGGTCGTCGATCCGACCATCGTGACTCCCGCCTGGACGGCGTTGGGGGATCAGTTCGACGAGCGGTTCGGCACCTCGGTGTCCGGAGCGGGGGATGTGAACGGCGACGGCTACGCCGACGTGATCGTCGGCGCGCCGCGTTTCGACGGTGGCAGCTTCGACGAGGGACGGGCCTTCGTCTTCCTCGGCTCCTCGACCGGTCCTGCATCCCAACCCGCGTGGACGGCGGACGGGGGCCTGGCCGGCGCCTGGTTCGGATACTCGGTGGCCTCGGCGGGGGACGTCAACAACGACGGCTACGACGATGTCATCGTCGGCGCCAGGCTGTACGACAACGTGCAGGTGGACGAGGGTCGCGCCTACGTCTATCTCGGCTCGGCCGCGGGGCTGGGGACGGTGCCGGCGTGGACGGCCGAGCCCGACCAGAACGGGGCCAAGTTCGGGTCCTCGGTCGCCTCGGCGGGGGACGTGAACGGCGACGGCTATGCCGACGTGATCGTGGGGGCGCCGGAGTTCGACACCTCCTTCAACACGGACGAAGGGCATGCCTTCCTCTATCTCGGGTCGGCCGCCGGACCGTCCGCCTCCCCCGCCTGGACCGCGGGGAGCGGTCTGTTCAGCTCGGCCTTCGGGTTCTCGGTGGCGTCCGCCGGCGACGTGAACAACGACGGCTACGACGATGTCATCGTCGGAGCGCCGCTCTACGACAACGCCGGTTTCTCCGACGAGGGGCGCGTCTTCGTCTATGCAGGCTCGGCGTCGGGACTCTCGACCAACCCGGTGTGGACGGCGGACAGCGGCAAGACGCTCGCGCAGCTGGGCTACTCGGTGGCCTCCGCGGGAGACGTCAACAGGGACGGCTTCGACGACGTGATCGCCGGGGCGCCGTTTTATGACTCGGGCCGGGCGTTCGTCTACCACGGGTCCGCGGCGGGCCCGAGCCTCTCGTCCAGCTGGTTCGCGAAGATCACCGTGAACCCCGCCGAGTTCGGCACGGCCGTGGCCGGCGTGGGAGACCTCGACGGCGACGGGTTTGGCGACGTGGTGATCGGCGCGCCGCGCGTCGACGACCAGACCAGGACGGCGGTGGGGCTGGTCAGGGCATTCTACGGCGGCACCAATGGGCTGGGGAACCAGGCGGCCTTCAACGCCCAGGAGTCGCAGCCCAACGCGCTTCTGGGCGGTTCCGTGGCGCGCGCGGGAGACGTGAACGGCGACGGGCTGGGGGACATCATCGCCGGCGCCATCGGCCTGAACAACGCCGGGCTCCAGGTGGATCAGGCGGGGGGCGCCCACCTCTACCTGGGGTTCCGCACGGGGACCTGCTCGCCGACGACCGAGGTCTGCAATGGAGTTGACGACGACTGCGACGGGCAGGTGGACGAGGGCCTGGGCAACACGACGTGCGGCACGGGGGCGTGCGCTCGCACCGTGATCGCCTGCGTCGGCGGCGTGCCGCAGACCTGCACGCCCGGCACGCCCACCGCCGAGACCTGCAACAACATCGACGACGACTGCGACGGCTCGGTCGACGAGGGGCTCGGCAGCATCACCTGCGGCACGGGGGGCTGCTCGCGCACCGTGAACGCCTGCGTCGGCGGCGTGCTGCAGACCTGCACGCCCGGCTCGCCGACGGCCGAGGTCTGCAACGGGATCGACGACGATTGCGACGGCGCCGTGGACGAGAGCCTGGGCAGCACGACGTGCGGCACAGGGGCCTGCACGCGGACCGTCAACAACTGCATCGGCGGCGTGCCGCAGACCTGCACGCCCGGCGCGCCGGTCGCGGAGTCCTGCAACAACATCGACGACGACTGCGACGGCGCGGTCGACGAGAACTTCGATGTCGATGGGGACGGCTTCACCACCTGCGGGGGGGATTGCAACGATGCCGCGGCGGCGATCCATCCGGGCGCTCCGGAGATCTGCAACGGGGTGGACGACAATTGCAACCAGCAGGTCGATGAAGGGTTCGGTGACAGCGACGGGGACGGGCTGAACGACTGCGTCGATCCGGACGACGACAACGACCTGGTGCCGGACGTCTCCGACTGCGCCCCGCTCACCAACAGCGTCAGCGCCATCCCGGGGGAAGTGGGCCAGACCGTGAGGTCGGTGGCCGGCGTGCCGCCGCTCACCTTTACCTGGACGCGAATCGCCCAGGCGAACGTCCACAACGTCTACCGCAGCACCTGGAACCGCTTGACGGGGGCCTGGAACGACACCCTGGCTTGCCTGGTGTCGGAGTCGACCGGAAGCAGTTTCGCCGATGCCAGCAACCCGCCCCGCGGGGCGGCGTACTTCTATGTCATCACGGGCACCAACCGTTGCGGCGAGGGAACGGCCGGTTCGGGAAGCGGCGGCCAGCCCCGCACGATCCCCTCCCACTGCGCACCGCAGGGCCTGGATACCGATGCCGACGCGGTGTCCAACATCGACGACAACTGCCCCCTCGTGGCCAACGCGGGCCAGCTCGACGGCGACCATGACGGCCGAGGCAACGCCTGCGACAACTGCGCCGGGACCTCCAATCCGGGCCAGGAGGACTCCGATACCAACGGCATCGGAGATGTCTGCCAGGACCTGGACCACGACGGCTACACCGACGACGTGGACTGCGATGACAACGTCGCGTCCGTCCACCCGGGCGCGACAGAGACGTGCAACGGCGCCGATGACGACTGCGACGGATCGGTGGACGAGCAGCTGGGTACGACGACGTGCGGGGTCGGCCCCTGCACGCGCACGGTCAACAACTGCGTGGGTGGAGTGACGCAGACCTGCACTCAGGGGACGCCCGGGACGGAGACCTGCAACGGCATCGACGACGACTGCGACGGGGCGACGGACGAGAACCTCGGGTCGACCACCTGCGGGGTGGGGGCCTGCACGCGCAGCGTCAACAACTGCGTCGGCGGCGTTCCCCAAACCTGCACGCCGGGGACGCCTGGGACGGAGACCTGCAACGGCATCGACGACGACTGCGACGGGGCGACGGATGAGAACCTCGGGTCGACCACCTGCGGGGTGGGGGCCTGCACGCGCACCGTCAACAACTGCGTGGGCGGAGTGACGCAGACCTGCACGCCGGGGACGCCTGGGACGGAGACCTGCAACGGCATCGACGACGACTGCGACGGGGCGACGGACGAGAGCCTCGGGTCGACCACCTGCGGGGTGGGCGCCTGCAGGCGCACCGTGAACAACTGCGTGGGCGGAGTGACGCAGACCTGCACGCCGGGGACGCCTGGGACCGAGACCTGCAACGGCATCGACGACGACTGCGACGGGGCGACGGACGAGAACCTCGGGTCGACCACGTGCGGGGTGGGGGCCTGCACGCGCACGGTCAACAACTGCGCGGGGGGCGTGACGCAGACTTGCACGCCGGGGACGCCGGGGACGGAGACCTGCAACGGGGTGGACGACGACTGCGACGGGGCGACGGACGAGAACCTGGGGTCGACCACCTGCGGGGTGGGGGCCTGCACTCGAACGGTTGCCAGCTGCGTGGGAGGCGTGCCGCAGACCTGCACGCCGGGGACGCCTGGGACGGAAACCTGCAACGGCATCGACGACGACTGCGACGGCTCCATCGACGACAACCTCGGCACGATCACCTGTGGTGTGGGAGCCTGTACCCGCACCGCCAGCAGTTGTGTCGGGGGGGTTCCCCAGAACTGCACGCCCGGCACGCCAACGGCCGAGACCTGCAACGGCATCGACGACGACTGCGACGGGGCGACGGACGAGAACCTGGGGTCGACCACCTGCGGAGTGGGGGCCTGCACCCGAACCGTCAACAACTGCGTAGGTGGCGTGCCGCAGACCTGCACGCCGGGGACGCCGGGGACGGAGACCTGCAACGGCATCGACGACGACTGCGACGGCGCGGTGGACGAGAACCTTGGAAACCTGAGCTGCGGACTGGGGGTGTGCGCGCGCACCGTCGCCGGCTGCGTGGGGGGCGTGCCGCAGACCTGCACGCCGGGGACGCCGGGGACGGAGACCTGCAACGGGGTGGACGACGACTGCGACGGGGCGACGGACGAGAACCTGGGGTCGACCACCTGCGGAGTGGGGGCGTGCGCCCGCACCGTCAACAACTGCGTGGGGGGCGTGCCGCAGACCTGCACGCCGGGGACGCCGGGGACGGAGACCTGCAACGGTCTGGACGACGACTGCGACGGGGCGACGGACGAGAACCTGGGGTCGACCACCTGCGGAGTGGGGGCGTGCGCGCGCACCGTCGACAACTGCGTGGGCGGAGCGCCGCAGACCTGCACGCCGGGGACGCCAGGGACCGAAACCTGCAACGGGGTGGACGACGACTGCGACGGGACCGTCGATGACGAATTCGTGCCGACGCCGACCGTCTGCGGGGCCGGTGCCTGCGCCTCCACCGGAACCACGGCGTGCGTTGGCGGGACGGTGATCGACACCTGCGTTCCATTGGCGCCGCAAACGGTGGCGGTGGAGTTCGGATCGCCCATGACCTACCGCGCCAACCTCACCGGGCCGCCCCAAGACGCGGTCCTGATCGAGGCCGGGTCGCTGATGAGGTATCTGGCGAACGCCGGCGACCCGGGGATCGGCCTGTCGTGGACCGGCGAGACCTTCGATGATTCCTACTGGGGAGGTGGCCAGTCGGGCGCCCCGTACGGAATCGGCTACGACACCGGCCCGCCGCCCAATGCCGTGAACCTGATCCGTACCTCCGTGCCCGCAGGGACCTTCTCGGTCTACACCCGGGCCCGCTTCTCGATCCCCGACAGGTCCCGGGTCACGGGCCTCTTCCTCGGTGCCGACTTCGACGACGGCTACGTCGCATACATCAATGGCGTGGAGGTGGCCCGATCCTCGATGCCGGCGGGGGATCCGGCGTGGAACACCGATGCCATCCTGCACGAGTCGAGCAACGGCACGGTCCCCAATTACGGGCCACCGATCGACATCTCGGCGGCCGCGCTACCCGTGCTGCACGACGGGATCAACGTCCTGGCGATCGGGGTCTGGAACACCACCGCGCCGACGTCCACGGATCTGGTGCTCGTGCCGAGGCTGGCGGCCACGCTGGACTGGACCAGGGAGGGCTACGACGACAGCGCCTGGCCCGCCGGAACCTACGGGGTGGGATACGAGACCGGCCCGCCGCCCAATGCCGTGAACCTGATCCAGACATCCGTGCCCCCAGGGGCCCTGTCGGTCTTCACGCGGGCGACATTCAGGGTCAACAAGCCGGCGTCCGTCACCGGCATGTCCCTCGGCGCCGACTTCGACGACGGCTTCGTCGCCTATCTCAACGGCGTGGAGGTGACGCGCGCCTTCATGCCGGCAGGGACCCCGAACTGGTTCACCAACGCGGCCCTGCACGAGTCGAGCAACGGAACGACGCCGAACTACGGGACGCCCATCGACATCTCGGCGGCGCTCCCGCTGCTGCATATGGGAACCAACATTCTGGCCGTCGGCGTCTGGAACAGCGGGGGACCGACCTCCACCGACCTGGTCATCGTGCCGCGGCTGACCCTTTACGGATCCTGCGGCCCGTAAAGGTCCCCTCGATCCATGCTATGGAGCGCCGCCGCGCCGCGCTGGCGGAGAACCCCGGACGGGTGTATGCTGAAAGCACCCAGCCGGTGCGGCTTTGGAGAGAATGCCATGAAGCGAATCCTGCCCCTCACCGTCTTCTCGATCCTTCCTCCCGTCGCTGTCGTGCTCGTCGTCGCGCTCGCCCTCCTGTCCAGCCGCGCCTCGGCGGCCCCCGAGACCCCGGCGCGGATCGTGAGCGTCGATTACGTCCTCGCCCTGCTGGACGCGGGGATCGAGCAGAGGGAGATCATCCAGCGAATCGTCGAGAAGAACCTGACTTTCCGCCTGGCCCCCGGCGACCTGGACCGGCTGCGCGAGGCGGGTTGTGAAAAAGAGCTCGTTGAAGTCGTGACCGGCGAACAGGACACGAGCCAGTGGGAGCACCCGAACCGGCTCGGCACGGGGGAAGGGGACTACGCAGCCCCCTCCGACGGCAGCTACGTGCCGGGGTACTCCAGCTTCATGTTCTCCTACGGGTACCCTTATTACTACGGCTATCCTTATTACTACGCCCCGTACTACGCGTATTCCTACTACTACACCCCGTACAGGTTCCACACGCGCTTCTCGGCCCCCTATTGCTACTACCCGAGGTATTCCTACCGGAATGCGCCCCGGGTGAGCGGGTCATTCCGGGGCGCGCCGCGCGGCGGCAGCCTCAGATCCGCGCCACGCGGCGGGGGCAGCCCGAGACCCTCTCCCCGCGGCTCGCACCGCCACTGAAACGAAAAAGCCGCCGGGGAGGTCCCCGGCGGCTCGCTCGCAAACGGCAGGGCGCGATTCAGTCCGCGGCGCAGAACAGCAGGTCCGCGGCGTCCGCGCAGATCTCGGGCATCTCGGTCCCACCGTTCAGGCAGGTGTCGCCACCGATGCCGCCGAAGTGGTGCAGCGCGATGACATGTCCCGTGGCCGGATCGATGATGGGGGAGCCGGACGATCCCCCCTCGCTGTCGCAGGCGTAGAAGTTCTGGCTGGACGGGGCAACCCCCTTGACGTTCTCATCGACCGCGTCCAGCTTGCAGAGGACCGCCTTGTCGTCGTCCTCGAAGAATCCGACCGTCTTCCGGCCGCCCCCACCGTGCTGGATGAACCAGATGGGATCCCCGACCGCCGTCGGCTTGGTCGTCGGGATCAGCTCCCCCCAGGTCGCCTCGGGATTTCCAGGTATGGCCAGGAGGGTGTAGTCGAGGCCGTCCCTGCGACCATGCTTCCGGATATTGTTGGTCTTCAGCAGGAGCCCGCCGTCGTAGGACGTGATGGGGGCGTCGAAGCTGCCGCCGCATTCGGTGGCCTGGAAGTTGAACGTCGTCTGCAGGGTGTCGGCCTCGCGCTGTCGGCTGATGCAGTGATTGTTGGTGACCAGAGTGCTCTCGTTGCTGCCCCGGGCGAGCCAGCCGGTGCAGACATAGAGAAACCCCCCGCTGGCAAACAGCAGCCGCGCCACCGGGGCCTGGGCCGCCGCGAATCCCGCATCGGACATGTGACAGGCGACGTCCTCGCGGCCATCGGTGCCGCACAGGACCTCGGGAACCGGGCCAGGGCTGCTCGCGTCCAGACGGACCTCTCCGTGTCCCACGGCATCGATCCGGTAGCCGTGCCCCTGCCCCCGCCCCGCATGGATCCTGACGATGGCCGTGTCCCCATTGATGGCGAACGCCCAGACATCTCCGTCCCCGCGCGGCCCCGCATCGGTGTACGTCCAGGCCTGGAGGCCGTCCGGGCTCGACACCGACACATAGTCCCCCGGCGCCAAGTTCAGCCCGCTGAAATGGACGCGGACGAATTCGGCCCCCGGCGAGACGACCCTGTCGGTCCAGACCACCGGGCGCTGCCTGGTTCCCATCGGGTAGGGGTGTGGCGTCTCCGCCAGGTAGGGCCTGATGGACCCGACCCTGAGCGGCGCCTGGGCCCAGGCGGCCGTTCCGGCCAGGAATGCAACGAGGGCGATCACGAACAGCAAGCGGGCAAAGCGGGGCATCATGTTCCTCCCAAGATTCGGTATTACAGACAGATACGCCGTGTCGGGGGGGTCTGTCAACCGGAAAAGCGCCGCCGGACCGGGTTTCCCGGGGGCCTACCGGTCCGAAGCCTGCTTCATCCGCAGGCCGATCACCGCGTCCGTTTCGGGCGACTCCTCGGCCGGCGTGCGGCGGAAGCGGTCGAGCGACGGGTGCTCCGGGTATAGCAGGGCCAGGTCCCCCACGATGGCATCGATCTGGTCGTCGAGCAGCGTCTCCTCGAGACCGCAGCTCTTCGCCAGGAGGAGGACCATGTCGAAGTCCTCGGGGTCCACCGTGATCGCCACGCCGATGACCTCGTCCCCCGGATCGATGACCTCGAGGAGCCCGGCGTCCATCAGCCCGCGGGCGAGGTCCGACTCGGCCTCGTTTGCGGGAAGGTCGAACTCGCGCCTGATCAGCATGATGCCCTCCTCTGAGGCTCCCGTCGGCAGTGCGCGGGGGTGTTCGATGAACCGCATCGGGACCCAGCAGTGCTCCGTGTCGACGCCGCTCACGCCGACCCAGGACTCTCCGCCCAGCTCGAAGTGGTCGTCGATCCGGACCGGTATCCCGGCCGGCAATCGGGGGAAGTCCTCGGGATCCCCGTTGACCCCCGGGTAGCGCCAGCAGCGAATCGAATGAAGCCAGGGGAGAGGGGAGACGACGAGGCTGCTCGAATCGTCCGGGTCGGTGGAGAGCAATCCCAGGGAGCAGGAAAGGCTGTGCACGAGGACCTTTCCCTGCTTGTCGCGATCGCGCGCCAGGTAAGCCTGAAGATCGGACAAATCGCCCGAAGGAAATTCCTCGTCCCTCGGCACGAAACCCTGCAGAGCGTCCAGGATGGAGGGATCGTCGATTTCCCGCAGCTCCGAGAGGACACGGCGATGCAGCCGGGAATCCGATTCCGGCGCCGGCTTCCGGAGGATTTCGACCAGGACGTCGATGGCGCGCCAGGGGGCGATCTGGCTCATGCCCTCGATGGCTGCGGCTCGCACGTCGGCATCGCCATGGGGGTCGAGGGCCAGCTCGACGAGCCGGCCCTCCGCTTCGTGGCCGGAGAAGGAGGCGAGGCTGCGCACGGCGCGCTTCCGGACCCCCGCCCCTTCGGCGCGGCTGGCAAGGAGAACGGCCTCGCGCGCCTCGCGATCGAGCGGCCAGGTCACGAGCGCCTCGAGCGCCGCGAGGCGCGCGGCATCGGGGCCGTGCCGGATTATCCTCGCCAGGGCGGGGATCGCCCGCCTGTCCTCGAGCGTCGCCAGGGCCTCGATGGCCGCGACCGACAGGTCGGGGTCCGGGCCGCGGGCCAGCTCGATGAAATCGTCCAGGTCCTCCTTCGAGCCCTGCTTGGCCAGGGCATCGATCAAGTCGAGCCTGACCCACGGCCGCTCCTCGCGCCGCCAGGCCTTCCGAAGCTCGGGAAGCGCCTCGGCGTATTCAACATAGGAAAACCGCTGGATGCCGTACCAGGACAGGTTGGGCGAAGGGCTCATCAGGGCGTCTAGGAACAGCGGCTGGAGCGCGTCGCCGTCGCTGAAGACATGCTGGTCCAGGACGACCTTCATGATCCAGTCGTCCTTCTCGGTCCGGAGCAGCCGCCGCAGCGAATCGACGACCCGGGTCACGTCCTCCTCGTCGCGACCGGGGTGTGCCTCGAACAAGGGCCTCAGGTACGAGTGGGCCGACTCGGCGAGATCCCGTTTCGTCCGGGAGTCGCTCGTGGCGAGCGAGGCGATGTATCCCTCCATGTTCGTCCAGGGGTCGTCGTCCGGCGCGTCCGCACGGCCGTCGGCGCCGAGCGCGAGCGCGGCGATGCAGGCCAC